>PLSN01000300.1 GCA_003165135.1 Bacteroidota bacterium | reverse complement strand
TGCGAAGCTCTATGGAGGAATCTTTTAAGACCATATCAAAGATTTCTCCGCGAGGCGCTACGAAATGACAGCATTGTATATGGAGTTACGCTTTAATAAAAGTTTAACCAAATTACTTATAAACCAGTACTAGTTTCTTCGTCTTTGGTGCTATTGTTTTTTTTCTATTTTCGTCGGGTCTATGGCAGAATATATTGTTTCAGCGCGCAAGTACCGCCCTACCAGGTTTAAGGATATGGTGGGCCAGGAGCATATATCTGCTACCTTGCAGAATGCTATCAAGTCCGGACAGCTCGCGCATTCGTTCCTATTCTGCGGGCCGCGTGGCGTGGGCAAGACGACCGCAGCGCGTATCCTGGCCAAGACCATCAACTGCGAGAATATCACCGCCGACATCGAGGCCTGCAATGAATGCCCTTCGTGCGTCTCCTTTAATCATAACAGTTCCTTCAACATACATGAGCTCGATGCGGCGTCCAATAACTCTGTAGAGGACATCCGCCAGCTAGTCGATCAGGTACGATTCCCGCCACAGTCGGGCCGGTACAAGATCTACATCATAGATGAGGTGCACATGCTGAGCCAGGGCGCATTCAATGCATTCCTGAAGACACTCGAGGAGCCGCCATCCTACTGCAAGTTCATACTCGCGACGACCGAGAAGCATAAGATACTGCCGACCATCCTGTCGCGCTGCCAGATATTTGACTTTCGCCGTATAGACATAGAGACGATCGTAAATCATCTCAAGCACATCTGCGAGCTCGAGCATATCGATGCGGAAGAAGATGCCCTGCATATCATAGCGCAGAAGAGCGATGGCGGCATGCGTGATGCACTATCTATGTTTGACAGGTTGAGCAGTTTCGCGGGCGGCAAACTGACCTATGAGTCAGTGCTGAAGAACCTCAACGTACTCGACTATGATTATTTCTTTAAGGTCACCGATGCCCTGCTGACCGAAGACCTGACTGCACTGATGAGCTATCTGTCTGAGGTGCTGAAACGGGGTTTTGAGGGAGATGATTTCATACTCGGCCTGTGTGAACACTTCAGGAACCTGCTTTTTGCTAAGAATATAGATACACTCGGACTCATGGAGGTGAGCGAGTCGCTAAAAAGACGCTATCTCGATCAGACCAATCTGGCTTCGAATACTTTTCTGATCAACTGCCTCCACCTCGGCAATCTCTGCGATGTGAACTATAAGCAGTCTAAAAACAAACGCCTGTCTGTCGAGCTGACCCTCATTAAGATGTGCTATGTCAACTCAACTATAGAAGCCGCCGAGGCTTCAAAAAAAAAACTTAGTACTGTAGAGACGCAAGATCCTGCGTCTCGCCATCAGGAGACGCAAAATCTTGCGTCTCTACACAAGCCAAGCACCGACCCGCAGCCGGCATCGACACGGCCCGCAGCAGCCCAACCAAAGCCGATACCTGATAAGGATACAGTCATAAAAAAATCGGCCAAGCTGCTCTCGCTGGATGATATAAATGAGAATAACCATCAGAAGTCTAAGGGAAATAAGAGCGACGGAGATGAAAATCCTGTCACGATGTCGGCCATCATCAGGGAGTTCAATCAGGAGAATGTGACCGAACTATGGCATCTTTTCGCGGAAAGTATCCGGGACACTAAAGGCGGGGCGGCGGTCCTGATGAACCTCAACCAGCCTCTGGTGACAGACGGGGCGACCATAGCCGTAAATCTGGAAAGTGAACTACAGAAGACGCAGTTCACCCAGATCATCACTTCTCTCAAGAACTTCATTTACAGCCATATAGGATTTCACCCGGACATACAGGTGAATGTCATAAAGAACACCGACACTAACACAAAATACTACACGCCGCAAGATAAACTTAAGAGGCTCATAGAGTTAAATCCAGCACTCAGGCGTTTTCAAAAGGAATTAGGGCTCGATCTGGACTACGACTAGGCAACTTTTTTCGATGGATTTCGTACATGTCTATCCGAAACACCCTCAAAGAGTGCAGATAGACAAAACATTAAGTTACGACCAAGCGATCCCTGCCACCGAAGGTTTCTTTTTCGATCATGAAAAAAGAAACCAGGACAGGGCAATTTTGCTTGACATCAAAAAGGGGTTCACTGAATTTTTCTCCCGTGCCGGGACCTTCTTTTTCGGTAGTGAACTGCACACTATTCGCACAGTCATTGTTGCTGCCACACTAGCCTGTTTCATCATGGGCTATATGTCTGACGGCCAGTATTCCTTTCAGACAGTAGCATATACCCAAGGATTGATCGGGATCATCATCATTATTGGTACATTTACTCAGCTCGGAGCCGCCAATATCAGAACGCTTGGCAACCTATACATATACAATCTGAACATATGGAATGTCGTAAATGTAGCCCTCAGCCATTTCAATGACAAGATCAGCTATCAGTTCATCATCTATTTCTTTGTCACCAACCTCTTCTTTAATAAAAGCCGCGGCCTGATATTCAGTATTGTGCTTATTAGTGTCCTTGTCTGCGGTATCACTGTTTTTCCTTCCGAAAATTCATCCTCACTCTCAGACTTTTTCCTGTCTTATGCTATCTCCGCTTTTGCATTGGCTGTGCTGATGCTCAAACGATTCAGGACGGAGGCACAGCTGGCGGAGAATGAACTCAAATACCGACTTCTGGCCGAAAACTCAGCAGACATCATCTGCACTCATCGCCCTTCAGGTGAGTTTGATTTTGTGAGTCCGTCGGTGAGTGCTCTCACCGGCTATAAATCATCAGAACTGGTAGGCAAGTCTGCCTTGAAATTCATATTCCCGGAAGACAGGCCTATATATGAGTCCAAGCTGATGCACAACAGCCATACCTCCAATGAAGCATTCCAATACCGCTTCCTTGCCAAAGACGGTTCATACATCTGGCTGGAAACGGTCGTGCGCGGACTGGATGACCAGCTTGACGTCAAAGAAGGCCGCTTCCTAAGCCAAACGAGGAGCTTCCAGAAGCACCGCGAATACCTCGAGCAGATAGAGTACCATTCCATGGAGCTGCAGGACAGCTACAAGGACCTGGAGATGTTTGCCTATATATCCTCCCATGATATGCAGGAGCCGCTCCGGATGATCTCAAACTATATGCAGCTCCTGAAACGAAAATATGCGACCCAACTCGACAAGGACGCTATGGAGTATATCGACTATGCTGTCAAAGGTGCATCAAATCTACAGGCACTGATCAAAGACCTGCTCTCATACTCCACCATCAATAAAAAAGAGATCAACTTCGTACCAGTCGATATGGACGTCCTGCTCGATGATGTGCTCTCCGGCCTTCAGCTACTGATGCAGGAGAAAAACGCTAAGGTCTATATCAATGAGCCACTGATGCCGCTGCTCGCTGATAAGAATGCCCTGACACAGCTCGTACAGAACCTCATACAGAATGGCATTAAATAGNNTAAATACAATACCGCCGAGACTCCGGTGATCAGGATACTCTGTACTGAGGATGCAAAAAACGTCACATACTGCATACAGGACAATGGTATTGGTATTGATAAACAATATGCCCAACAGATATTTGAACCATTCCGCAGGCTGCATAATAAGCACAACTTCCCAGGCACAGGCCTCGGACTATCCATCTGCCGCAAGATCATAGACCGCCTCCACGGCAGGATATGGGTCGAGTCAGAACCAGGCGTTGGCTCTTCATTCTTCTTTAGCATCCCTAAGATACAAGAGGGACAATAAATACGAAACAGCATTTAGGGCATCGGGGGCCTTTAAAGTTCTTTGTGTATTTTGCGTTCAAATGCATTTTCTCCCATGAACAGGCTTATCACCGGTAAGGTCGCTATAGTAATAGTTTTAGCTGCATTATCATTCTTTGTGATCTATAAGGCTGTCCATATACCCATCACTTTTGACGAGAGCAGCTCCTTCGGTCTATGCGAGCAGCCCGTATGGCAGATCATGATGAATCAGAACTGGGACGGCTCTCCCAGCAACTGGCCCAACAATCATATACTGAATACCATCCTGATGAAATACTCATCAGCCATGTTTGGTACTCAGCCCTGGGCACTCCGCCTGCCAAATATCCTTGCATTTATACTATTTGGCCTGGGCATGTACCTACTGGCCCGGCGATATTTTTCCGATTCCCTCTGGCTCCTGTTTGTGCCTGTCATCCTCATGTTCGGCAATCCCTACTTGCTGGATTTCTATAGCCTGGCACGTGGTTATGGCATGGGCTGTGCATTTATGGCTTGCTCTATACTAGGCTTGCTCACATACACATCATCACATCAGATGCGGTGGTATTATATCGCTACCATCTTTGCAGGTCTGGCTCTATATGCCCAGTTTACATTTCTGCTTTATTGGCTGGCAATACAAATAATATTGTTCGGTATATTAGTATTGGAGGGGTTGCAGGGTCGCCGGATATGGCATGAATTATTGGCGACCGGTATCGTGGCATTGATCTTTGCAGGACTGTGTTGGTATCCTCTGCTTCATACTCAGAAAGGTATCAGCCATGACTTTCCTACATCAGGCGGTTTTTTTGACATTACTATCCTNNGCAGGGTTATATACAGAGGTTCTAAGCTGGATAGCTGTTGGCATAGTGATCATTAGTGGAATATACTGTTTAAAGAAAGCATACAAAGATGGCAAACAAACATTCACTGACCCTCTTACCTTATTGTTTATGACACTGATATTGGTCTGGGCCATAAACATGCTACAGGCAAATATCTTCCACTCCATGTATCCAGGTCAGAGAACAGCACTCATTTATTATGTATTGTTTGCTTTTGTATTGATGTTTCTGATCAGGGATATGATAGCGGGTGATGTTATCGGTGCTAAAGTGCTGACATCGGTCCTTGTGATCTTTTTTATTGTCAATTTCTACAGGGCAGTCAACCTGAAATCGGTGCGTGAGTGGTCGTATGATGCCTACACTTATGATGTCGTAAATTATATAGATACCTACAGGCAGAAACATCCGGAAGCAAAGATCGGCTTAAAACTGGGCGGCCACTTTTTTCCGTCCTTTTTTTATTATCACTACATGAATTATAATAAGTTGCGCTGGCTGGATATGGTGACGCGGTTTGATACTGTGACACAGCCATTATTTTTCTATGGCACTGCAGAAGAAAGGCCAATTTTTAAAAACTATATCCCTGTGCAGATATTCGGGCCCGATAGCCAGATGCTGATGATGCATAGATAGGCTTAGGTTCCTTTGCGAAAAGGCTTACTCCTGCCCTTCAGGTACTATTTCTATAGCATCCATTTTAGCATTGAGCAGCACTCCCTGTACTTTGATGATAGCCTCATGAAGGATCTCACAGGCGCGGAAAATATGTTCTTTAGACATATTGCCCATCATCTGTATACGGATGATAGACTTGTTTCTGGGTACGGCCGGGAACTCTATCAGGTTTGCGATCAGGCCCATGGTCAGCACCTCTCGGCACAGCAGTCGCGCCAGCCTCGAGTCACCTATCAGCACCGGTATGATCGGACTCGGGTATCCGTTTGTGATAAAACCTCTTTTATTGAGTTCGTCAATTGTATATTGGATCAGAGACATGAGATCACGCCTTCGTTGCTTGCCTTCTTCGCTCATGATGATCTCCAGTGATTTGAGCGCTATCGAGCATGATGTGGGTGATATGCCTGTCGCAAAAGTAAATGAAGGTGAGAATATTTCTATCTGCTGCCTGATAGTACGCGGCCCGGCTACGAAGCCACCGATACTTCCCATTACCTTGCTCAGTGAGCCGGTCAGCACCAGATTATCTTTATTTTTATTATTCAGGATGTCACTCATCAGCCCGAGGCCGTCCTCGCCCATACAGCCGAACTCATGGGCTATGTCTACGATCAGGATGGCATCATATTTCTGGCAGAGCTCATAGACGCCATTCATATCAGGCCCGTCCGAATTCATAGAGTAGAGTGTCTCAATCACTACAAACAACCCGCTGTTACTATTGCGGTCACGCCAGAACTTTAGCTTTTTCTCCAGGTCCTCCAGATCATTATGCTTAAACTTATAGACATGTTCGGTAGCATATTTGGCGGCCACATCGGAGGAATTGTGCATCAGCATGTCCATGATGATACAGTCTCTGGCGGTCACCAACCCTGCGATCGCGCCAAAGCAGGCACTCCATCCGTTCGGGAATATATGCGCCTGCTCTACCTTTAAGGCTTCAGCTATTTTTTTGCCAAGTTTGCTGGTCAGGATATTCTGTCCGCCCAGCACAGGTGAACCACCGGCATTAATGCCATACTGGTCTATACTCTCTTTGGCAGCTTTGATCACCTCAGGATGGCTGCTCAGTCCCAGATAATCCTGCGAACCGAAATTAATACAGGGCTTATCTTCATCTGCCCAGGTATTGGAGATATACATCTCTTCGCCGAGTTTAGATGTCGCTATTCTGCCAAAAGGGTAAACGCCGTTTACTTTAAGCAGGTCGACATATTGGTTGAATGGGGTGTATCGCTCACTGAGTGATTTTCCTTTGGGAATCCGGAATAAAAACGAACCACCAAGCAAAGCACTAATGTCAATGTTGTCAGAGGGGGATTTCGAACTCATCTATGCTGTGTGTTTACTTTCTTTTTATTTAATTAAGTTTGCGGCTGTTTGTGTCATAACATAATCTTTCCAAAATAAGTCAATAACTATCTCATGTCAAGAATAACATCGCTCTTATTTATAACCACAATCCTGTTTATGCAATCTGTATTAGGACAATCAAATGTTAAAACCACAAGCTCAATTCCTAATGACCTCTATAAAGTAAAGGAATACACATTAAAAAATGGCCTCAAGGTCTTTATATCTGTCAATAAAGAAACACCGCGTGTACAAACAATGATCGCAGTCAAGGCCGGCAGCAAATATGACCCGGCGCAGACCACCGGCCTGGCACATTATCTGGAACACATGATGTTCAAAGGCACCCAGCACTACGGGACACTCGACTGGGCCAAAGAATCAAAACTACTGGCCCAGGTATCAGCTCTCTACGAGGCGCATCTTCGCGAACCTGATGAAGCCAAGAAGAAAGCCATCTACGCACAGATAGATAGTGTATCTCACGAGGCATCCCGCTATGCCGTACCTAGTGAGTATGACAAAATGGTGGCCTCTATCGGTGCCAGCGGCACTAATGCTTTCACTAGCAACGACATGACCGTTTTCGTCAATGACATCCCATCTAATACTATAGACAAATGGGCGGATCTGGAGAGCGAGCGTTTTTCAGAACTGGTACTGAGGTTATTTCACACGGAGTTGGAGACAGTATATGAGGAGTTCAACAGAAATCAGGACGACGATATCCGCTGGTCGATGTTTGCGGTAGATAGTATGCTGATGCCCAATCACCCATATGGCACACAGACCACTATCGGCCGTGGCGAAGATCTCAAGAACCCATCAATGGTCAATATTCATAAATACTTTGACACTTATTATAATCCTAACAATGTAGCAGTAATCCTCTGTGGCGATGTAGATCCTGAGAAGACAATAGCTATTTTAGAAAAACATTTCGGCAGCTGGAAAACCAAACCTATCCCTGCATTCGTCAAAGCTGCTCCTGTCAAACTCGACAAGCCCCAATATGCCGAGGTCAAAGGTCCTACCAAAGAACATGTCTTTATCGGTTTCCGATTTGACGGTGATGGCAGCAAAGAAGCCCTGATGGCCAAGATGGTCGACATGATACTGTCTAATGGCGCAGCCGGCATGATAGATCTCAACCTCGTGCAAAAACAAAAAGTACTCGTGGCACAGTCATATGTCAATGCGCTAAAGGATTACAGCATCTTCAGGCTCTATGGTGAACCCAAACAGGGGCAATCACTAGAAGAAGTTAAAGACCTTCTCATGTCTCAGATCGAAGCGATCAAGAAAGGCGAGTTCGATGACTGGCTGCTCCCTGCCATCATCCAGAATTTCAGATTGCAGAAGATGAAAGCCAAAGAAAATAATCGCGCAGTAGCAGGTGAACTGATGGATGCTTTCGTCAAAGATATCCCATGGTCATACCGGGTGAATGAGATCGATGAAATGTCAAAGATTACTAAGGCTGACATCGTTAAGTTTGCCAACGATAACTTTAAAGACAACTATGCGGTGTGCTACAAGCGCATGGGCGAACCAAACCGTCATAAAGTAGACAAGCCAAAGATCACACCTGTCATCCTGAACAAGGATAGCATCTCTGCTTTCAAAAAGACATTTGATAAAATAGAAACAGGCAAGATACCTGCAAAGTTTCTTGATTTCAATAAGGATATGACCACTACTAAATTTGCGAACGGCACTCCGCTGCGCTATGTGGCCAATGACCTCAATAAAACTTTCTCCCTCACATATGTCTATCATACAGGCACTGATTTTGACAAAAACATCGGTCCCGCGGTGGACTATCTCGCACTGCTGGGTACTGACAAACACAGTGTAGGTGACCTGAAAAAAGAATTCTATAAGATCGGTGTCTCATATAGGGTATCTACCGGACGTGACCGTGTCTCTGTGAGCCTCTCAGGCCTCGAAGAAAATGTATCAAAAGGCCTCGAACTGCTGACAGAATATCTCACCAGCCCCAAAGCTGACAAAGAGGTCTATGACAATTTTGTAACCGATGTAGTAAAGAAACGCGCTAATGCCAAGATCAATAAAAATGTGATCCTGACACAAGGCCTGGTAAACTATGCCAAGTATGGACCAACCAATCCGATGACCAATATTCTCTCAACTGATGAACTCAAAAGTGCATCTCCCGAAACAATGGTGGCACTGGCTAAAAAAGCACTGGCAACCCCCGACGAAGTATACTACTACGGACAGAAAAAAGTAGCTGATGTGCTTACCTTGCTCAAAGACAAGATCAAAGGCACTCCGACCACTGCTAAAGAAGGCAACCGTTTCCCGGAGGCTCCGCTCGATAAGCCTACTGTGTATTTCTGCAACTATAACATGAAGCAGGCAGAGGTCATGATGCTGGCCAAAGATGAAAAATTCAACAAGGACCTGTTCCCTTACATCACCCTGTATGGGGACTATTACGGAGCAGGTTTGTCGTCTATTCTCTTTCAGGAGGTCAGGGAAAAGATGGGCCTCGCATATAGTGTGAGAAGCACCATCTCTGCACCACAGTATGCCGACGAGTCGCACTACATCCAGTGCTATGTAGGCACACAGGCCGACAANNCCGCTATCAAAAACCTCGAGAGCGAGTGGATCACCGGTGAGGATATCTTCGCGGCATATGACCGTGCTGTCAAGCGTGGCCTGAACTATGACATCCGTAAAGATATGTATGCCAAGCTCCCCAATATCTCAATGACCGACCTGAAGACTTTCTTTGATAAGCACATCAAAGGAAAACCATTCACCTACCTAGTTATCGGCAAGAAGGAAAATGTGGATTTCAAAGTACTGGAATCACTCGGCACTGTCAAAGAACTAAGCCTGGAGGATATCTTTGGGTACTAATTACATTTTATCGGGACGATTGATCTAAAAAACAACCCGATCGTTATAATTCTACTTTATCATACATCAATCCATTGATTATGAATAAACACAATATTCCTTTTGTGTAAAATTATTTATATGTTTGCATTAACATTTTGAAACCTGAATGCCCTATATATGCCAAAGATCACATTGACAGCCGACGAAGAGATCCAATACCTCAGGGAATTGGACCGCATACAGGAGATCATCCCTGATCTGGAGATACAGATTGTAAGTGAGCCCCTGCCATATCAGGGTCGCTATGTACTCAGCGATACCAGTATGGGCGATGAGTTCAGGACCTTCCTCCTCAGCAATAAGCTTAAGCAATCCGCCATTTCAGAGCAGGCTGCCAGATAGGTTTGGCCTCTCGAACTATATTCTAAAACCACAAATGTCATTCCGCAATTCTGCGATCCCGATA
>PLSN01000498.1 GCA_003165135.1 Bacteroidota bacterium | reverse complement strand
CCTGTTATTTTCCCTTTATAATACTCTGAAAGAGAAATGTTACCATTCTTAATATAACCAGCCAATTGTATTTTAGTTTGATATTTTGTATACAAATAGCTACCCTTTACTTTCCCATCATTAGACATGTAAAGTACAAGTTCTACTTCTGAGTTTCCTATTTTGCCTGAAAAATGATGCCAATAATAAGATATAGGAGGAGCTATCTGTTGGGATCGACATAATAATCCACTCACTAAAAATAAAATTACTAATACCTTTTTCATCATACATTGATTACAATACTAAACATTACAAATTTAGTTTTAAATATCTGCCAAATCAAAAACCCCATTCACTTGCGCGAACAGGGCTTTTGAATTCCTCATTTTGAGGATTGAAAATATATTCCTTACTTTTGTATTATGGAAAAGTTCAGAAAGCTAACCCCACATGATCTCGCTTTTGGTATAGGCCGCAAGGCTACTAAAGAAGAGTTGGAAGAACTATTCAGCAGGCCGGATACAGGGGAGTACATCACTGCCGAAGACCTTTTAGCGGAAATTAAAAAACGTCGTGCAGAAAAGGAACTGAAAAAGGCATCATGACAGTGGTTTTTAAACCTGATGCCAGAATAGTTGTTCTGGAAATAGTAGATTTTATTAACAGTATTAATACTCCCAGCGCAGGTTCTTTCTGGGAAGATAGATTAGTATCTTATCTACGATCATATGCCCTACCTAATGTTACTTATGCCTTATGCAATAATGACAACCTTGCCTCTCTCGGCCTAAGCTGCATAAATTTTAATGATTGGATCATTGCCTTCAAAATAGAAAGGGAATTATTTGTTGTTCATAAGATAATCAGGGGTAGTATCTTGGCCTAAAATCAAAAACCCCGCTCACTTGCGCGAACAGGGCTTTTGAAAGTTTAGTTTGTCATCCTGAGCGAAGTCGAAGGATGTAGAGGGTTCGGCTACGCTCACCCTGACATGCTTTACGAAATGCTCATCTGTATTTTCTTCTGGATCTCGGTGACCTGCTCACGAAATTCCTGATCTGTGTCGATCAGGTTCTGTACAGCCTGGCAGGAGTGGATCACTGTGGAGTGGTCACGTCCGCCAAAGTGTTTTCCGATCACCTTGAGAGAATTCTTAGTGTAGTTCTTAGCGAGGAACATCGAGAGTTGGCGCGCCTGTACGATCATACGCTTGCGGGTCTTCTCTTTCAGATGGTCCATCGGCACATTGTAGTAGTCGCAGACCGTTTTCTGTATGTAGTCGATAGACACCTCGCGAGAGATAGACTTGACGAAGTTCTTGATGATCTTCTTGGCCAAATCGAGGTCCACATCTTTCTTATTGAGAGATGCCTGAGCAAGGAGTGATATCAATGCAGCTTCCAGTTCGCGGATATTGGTATTGATATTGTATGCCACGAACTCCACTACCTCACGAGGCAGCTCTATACCATCAGCATACATCTTCTTCTCGAGTATCGCGATACGCGTTTCAAAGTCCGGCACCTGCAGGTCAGCGCTTAGTCCCCACTTGAAGCGGGAGAGCAGACGCTCCTCGATACCCTCCAGATCGCGCGGTGAGCGGTCAGTGGTCAGCACGAGCTGTTTGCCGTTCTGATGGAGATGATTGAAGATATGGAAGAAGATGTCCTGTGTCTTTTCTTTATTGGAGAAGAACTGGATATCGTCCATGATCAATACATCTATCAGCTGATAGAAATGCACGAAGTCATTAACAGAGTTGTTTTTGACAGCGTCAAAAAACTGATTGGTAAATTTCTCAGATGAAACATAAAGAACCGTCTTGTTAGGGAAGTTCGATTTTGCTTCATTGCCTATGCTTTGAGCGAGGTGGGTTTTGCCCAAGCCTACGCCACCATAGAGCACCAATGGATTGAATGCAGTGCCTCCCGGCTTTTGCGCTACTGCGAAACCTGCCGAACGGGCAAGGCGGTTGCAGTCTCCTTCGACATAGGAATCAAAATTGAGGTTCGGATTTAGCTGCGAATCAATATTGATCTTTTTGAGGCCCGGAATGATGAATGGGTTCTTGATAGAGGACCCTTGGAGGAACAATGGGAAACTCGACTCCGGGTTTTCATTATTACCTGAATTGTAGTTCGGATAATCAACGGTAGAAGGACGTGAGTTGCTGCTGCTGTTCTCTACGACTATTCTGTACTCAAGACGTGCATCGTTGCCCAACTCGCGTTTGATCGTTTTGCGCAACAATGATACGTAATGCTCTTCGAGCCACTCATAGAAAAATTGGCTTGGTACCTGAATGGTAAGCACATTCTCTCTAATCTCTACCGGTCTGATCGGCTCGAACCATGTTTTGAAACTCTGCTGGCTCACGTTGTCTTTAATTATCTCTAAACACGCGTTCCAAACCTGTGGTGCCGACTTTTCCTTCATGCTTCTAAATTGTGGTTTGTATTTGAGGGGTGATGTAAAAGAGGTACGTTTTTATTAACAGTGTGAAAATGTGAAAAAGAAAGTGTACAAAAAAGTTTTTTTGCACTTGTTTTTGTAAAATTATTTTCAGCACCAGATCGCTTATAGTATAAGCAAAAAAATCCATCGTTTGACGAATTTATTTTAATTTTTTTCTACCTATTGCTAGGTATGCTTTGCTAAAAAAATTTCTTTTTTTTCATTTCTTTTTATATAGATGTATATACGGGTCATAGCGCGATCAGTTACCTCTGTCATTGTATTAAAGAGTATATCAGACTAATAAAGATAAAAGCAATATTATTTCAACACCATGATGTAATCAGACAGGACCTGTTTGGTGTCTGCGCCATTGATACGAACTATATAGTTGCCCGGAGGTACATCCTTTATAGGTATAGTGTTTACCTCTGAAGTGATATACTTCACCACCTGTCCGGATAGTGTGAGTATATAGATATTTTTGAAACCGTTGACAGGAATATAAAGGCTGTCCCGTGTAGGATTGGGTGAGCACCTGAGTGGTTTTTTGCTTGATGTCACTATAGGAGAAATCACTGTACTAGTCGGAGAATTCTCCTTCAGTATCTGATGTACGATTTGCTTATTGCCGAAAATAAAGCCGGCTATATATGTTCCTGCCTCTAAACCCTGACCATGAATATAGAGTGTATGNNGTATGGGCTCCTTTATGTATGGTAGAATCATTGATAATGGTCGCCACATTAGCTCCCAGTTTATTATAGATCCCTATCAGTACTTTCTCCGATTTAGGTATCGAAAAATACACCTTAGCTGAGTCTGTAAAGGAGTCAGATACATAAACAGAGTCTACCTGGGCCTGGCAAAATCCATATGACAAAACGAAAAACGAAACAATGATATATCTCATGGTAATTCTTTATAGTAGAACCAAAGATAATTATCATATTGGCAAAAACGAATTGACTTTTTTGGCTGCAAATAATACAGCCAGAAAGGCTAATATTGAGTAAGTATTTATCAATTTTGATTTTCGCATAAACAGAAAACAATGAGTAAGCATTTTGTGATCGCAGGCGGAGGGCTGGTAGGCTCAGTACTGGCCTGCTATCTGGCCAAAAGGGGCCATCAGGTATCAGTATATGAAAGAAGGGCAGACATGCGAAAGGCAGGCTACATCGGCGGCAGGTCTATCAATCTCGCTCTGAGCAACCGCGGCTGGGCAGCACTCGACAAAATAGGGCTGCGGGAGCAAATAGAGAAGATATCACTCCCTATGGCAGGGCGAATGGTTCATAATATAGATGGTACGACCGCATTCATTCCTTACGGCAAAGAAGGACAGGCGATATATAGCGTATCCAGAGGCGATCTCAATATCGCACTGATCAATGAAGCGGAAAAGTCACCCCGTGTAAAGTTCTTCTTTGATGAGGTGTGTACTCATATAGATTTTGATCAAAATGCGTTACAACTCACAAATGCCGTGACAAAGCAAACTACGTCAGTCAGCGCCGATCATATATTTGGTGCCGATGGAGCATTCTCTGCCCTGAGATATGAAATGCAGAAGACACCACAGTTTGATTTCTCGCAGACATATGAGAGCTATGGATATAAAGAGCTGACCATACCCGCCGGACTGAATGGTACATGGCGCATCGAGAACAATGCTCTCCACATATGGCCGCGCAAAAGCTTTATGATGATAGCCCTCCCGAATATCGACGGTAGTTTCACCTGTACTTTGTTTGCCTCTTATAAAGGAGAGAATGGTTTTGACAAATTGAAGACTGAGAAAGATGTGGAGGATTTCTTTCAGACACATTTCCCGACTGCACTCAAACACCTGCCTGACCTGAAAAAAGATTTCTTTGCCAATCCTACCGGAGCGCTAGTCACTATGCGCTGCTTCCCATGGGTATATAAGAAAACTGCACTGATAGGAGATGCTGCACATGCTGTGGTGCCATTCTATGGTCAGGGTATGAACTGCGGATTCGAAGATGTGCGCATACTAGATGAAATACTCGACGCGACCAATGAGAACTGGGATGAAGCCCTCGACAAATATCAATACTCCCGCAAACCAAACGCCGACGCCATAGCCAATCTGGCACTCTACAACTATATAGAAATGCGTGACCTCTCTGCACAGCCGGAGTTTCAGCTCAGGCTCAAAATAGAGAAGAAGATCGCTGCACATTTTCCGGACCGGTTCAATACACTATACTCTATGGTGACATTCGATCAGGTACCCTATGCAGAGGCTCAGAAAAAAGCTACTGAGCAAGGCGCACTGCTCGACGAGATCATGCTTCTGGATAATATCGCCGACCGGTGGGACAGCGTCGAGATAATAGAGAAAGCGGAGAAATGGCTAAATGCGAAATTGCATTAAAATCTATATCAATTCTGCCCATTCAGCAAATTCTAAAATTCTGATCCCTGCATTTTTCGGTATCTAATCCGTAATTTAGTAGCATATATATGAAGCAAGGATTTATTTTAATGGTTTTTCTGGCGTTGTATGTTACGATGCCGGCGCAGGATATAGATGAGTATGCTATCCGCGACCAGTATATCGTGCAGCTCAACGGCGGTATAGATGGGGCAAAGTTCTTTACCGCTTATTCCGATATGCATATAATGAAATGCCTGTCGAAGAACATGAATATCTGGCTTATCCAGTCAAATACTAATGGAGTATTGACTAAACTAAAAACGAATCCATCTGTCAAAGTAGCCCAGTATAATCATGGCCATGTAGTACAACGCTCCATCATTCCCAATGATTCGCTTTTTAATCTGCAGTGGAATATGCTCAATACTGCCCATCCCGGTGCGGACATCAGCGCGACACAGGCCTGGCAACTCAATCATAGCAACCTGACACAACTCGGAGATACCATCGTGATAGCAGTAATAGACGGAGGCGGCATAGATTCCTCATCGTCGGGGCCGGGGTTTACCACAGCGGGTTTTGATACACAGCATCCGGACCTTAATTTTTTTATCAATCACCATGAGATACCGCACAATGGTATAGATGATGACGGCAATGGATATATAGATGACTATAACGGCTGGAATGTTTTCACTGATAATGACTCTGTATATTATCCGAGCCAGCATCCCACTCATGTATCAGGCATAGCAGGTGCTAAAGGAAATAACACCATCGGAGTGGCTGGTGTGACCTGGGGTGCCAAGATCCTGCCCGTAGTAGGAGCATCCAACTATGAGAGCGACGTGGTCAATGCATATGACTATGTGGTGGAGATGCGGAAGCTCTACGACCGTACAGGCGGTGCCAAAGGTGCCTTTATAGTAGCGACCAATTCTTCTTTCGGAGTGGGTAACTGGGGTGCTAATCCTGATAGCTTCCCGATATGGTGCGCCATGTATGACACACTCGGACACTATGGTATCCTCAGCGCCATAGCCGTGCCTGACGCAGCAGTGAATGTAGATATAGTAAATGATGTGCCTACAGGCTGCCCCAGCAAATGGATGATAGCAGTCACTAACACTACCAATACCGATGCGCTCAATACCCAGGCTGGATTTGGCTCCACGACAGTTGACATCGGGGCACCGGGCACCAGTATTGTTTCTTGTTTTCCGGAGGGTACTTATGGATATGATGATGGCACATCTATGTCGAGTCCGCATCTGGCCGGAGCAGTGGCTGCCATGTTTGCCAATGCATGCCCAAGCCTTCTGCAAGCATATTTTGCAAATCCGGATTCCATAGCTTTGCTAATAGAAAATTNNCCTCGCGGAAGATGCCTATAACTGCAATAACTGCAGCTACCCTGCCAGCCTCTCTCAGCAGGACCTCAACTGCTATGGAGATAGTACTGCCTCCATCACTATATCAGCGGGAACCAATAGCAGCCACTACCACTATCTCTGGTCAAACGGCGAGACGACGAGCAGCCTGACAGGTCTCGCCGCAGGATTCTATCAGGTCACTGTCACTGACTCTAGTGGATGTCAGCGCCAGCTCAGTACACTGATCCCACAGCCAGAGCCTATCACGGTCAGTTCTATCACCATACTACCTATCGATACAAACAGTCCCGGAAATATCATCATCAATGCCAGCTCAGGCAATGACTCCATGACATATGCCATCGACGGTGGCAGCTACCAGACGAGCGCGATCTTTGTGACCACAGTGACCGGCCTGCATCATATATATATCAGAAATCAAAGCGGCTGCGTACTCGATACTATCATCGGTATCTATTATGCGGGTATCAATGAACTCAGCGAGGTAAACTTCCTCAGCCTCGCGCCAAATCCTGTCTCCGGTACCGGCACACTCACTATCCGATCATCGGTAGAGATGAATGCAGACATCACCCTCTGCGACATGACCGGGCGTATCATATCAGCATCTTCGCTCCAACTCACCGGCGGCCCTCAGCAGAAACAAATAGACATGTCCATGCTGTCTGATGGGGTATACTTCTTGTCTCTGTCTCACGAGGGCAAGAAGCTGGCCGAGATCAAGACGCTGGTGGTGAGGTAAGTGCTGTCGTCCGGCCAACCCTCAAAGGGTTTCAAACCCTTTGAGGGTTATGAAAACAAAACCACAAATATTACACTCCGATGACCGAACTACCTTATACTTCCCTATCTTAGTATGATAATTGAAAGCATATGAGATCAGTTTGTATTGTGGCTGTTTTACTGTTTGGATTTTATACCCATACTGTACATGCTCAGATACCAAACTGGCAGTGGTTTCAAGGAGCGAGTGGCAAAGGACAGCAAGAAGGCTGGGATGTAGCTGTTGACAAAGCAAAGAACGTGTATGTAATTGGAACATCTGATACATTTCAGGTAACTTTTGGCAACATACCCATACACTTCACAGGCAATGCAACAATCAATGGAGGTATTATGAGTTATATAGTCAAATATTCACCTACTGGAGATCTGATCTGGGTGAAAAGCAAAATGAATGTGACAATGACAGGCATAGCTATCGATAAGAATGACAATATATTCATAGATGGGATTATTGATTCAGCTCAATCTGAGAATATTTACCTTGCTAAATTTGATACTTCCGGAAATGAAATTTGGCAAAACAATTCAATCTGCACAAATAACAACACTAATACAGTGGCAACCGATAATGAAGGTAACATTTATGTAGGAGGATGTTTTTTTACTGATTCAATGACTATTGGCTCTTTCACTCTCGTTAATCCTTATTACGCTAATGCTCCAAGTTATGTAAGCTCTTTTTTAGCTAAATATGATCCGTCAGGTAATCCCATATGGGTCAAACCGATTTCTGCCAGCAGTTTGGGATTGGTGCAAGAAAATGCTTTAGCAATCGACAATAATAATAATATTTATGTC
>PLSN01000457.1 GCA_003165135.1 Bacteroidota bacterium | reverse complement strand
CAAAGGAGCATATTTCTACCGAGGTAATTCAAAAGCTGCATTAAGAAAATATCGCGATGCAACAGCCGATTATACAATAGCGATTAAGATTGATACAATTTTCACAGAAGCCTATGCAAATAGAGGTGCTGCAAATGCTCATATAAAGGAATACAAAGACGCGCTAGCTGATTGCAACATGGCCATCAAGTTAAACAGGAAATATGTGATAGCTTATGAGGTTAGAGGCTTTATAAAATGTCAATTGCAGGATTTTGCAGGTTCGATATCAGATTATACTAAGGCAATAGAGATAAATACTAATGATCCAGTTGCTTTTTGGGGTAGAGGTTTGGCAAAAACAATGATAAATGATTATAATGGAGCGATATCTGATTATAATCAAGCACTAAATATTGATCCGCGAAATAAAGAAATCTATTATTACAGGGGTTTGGCTAAAGCCAAACTAAAAGACTATGCCGGAGCAATACTTGACTATAATAAAGCAATAAAAATTGATCTCAATTTTCAAGATGCTTATTTAGCTAAAGGAAACTCAAAAGCCGCATTGAAGGATTATATTGGTGCGATTACTGAATATGATTCAGTACTAAAGATAAACCACAAGTATGAAAAAGCATTTTTCAATAGAGGATCTGCAAAATATACGTTAAATGATTATAAAGGAGCAATTGAAGACTTTAATTCAGCAATCCAACTCAATCCAATGGATAGTGGTGCATTCTATTTCCGGGGTGTTTCAAAAAACCAACTAGCCGACTTTGAAGGTGCATTGGATGACTACAATATGGCACTAAAAATTAACAACAAATATGCAAGTGCTTATCTCTCCAGGGCTATGATAAGATTAATGATTGGTCAAAAGAAAGAAGGAATTGCAGATTTAATGAAAGCTCAGGAATTTGGTAGTAAAAAAGCTAGTGATTTGATTCAACAATATGGTTATTCATCCCATACTGGTACAAGTTTTTAAATCGGCGATTATGTCACCTTTCTGTAAGGTCTACCTTTACCATTCGTCCATATATCCATGCAAAAAATACTTTTCACTGTACTATCATTGCCAATATTGTTTGGCACTTGCCATTCGCAGCCTAAGGCATCATATTTCGAGCCGGTGGCAGTAGTAGAGCTATTCACCTCAGAGGGATGCAGCAGTTGCCCACCGGCAGACAGGATACTCTCACGCCTCACCGCAGAGACACAGCGCGACCACAGGCGGATATATACGCTGTCATTCCATGTGGACTACTGGGACAGGCTGGGCTGGCGTGATCCATACAGCAGCAGCGCAAACTCTGACAGGCAGCGGCAGTATGCTGAGCTGATGAAGCTCCAGAGTGTCTATACCCCGCAGATGATCGTCAATGGCAGGATTGAATTCGTCGGCTCAGACCAATCGAAACTAAATGACGCCATTAAGAAAGCACTTAGCCTGAACTCTACAGCGTCCTTTTCTAAACTCAACGTCACAGCCAAAGAAGGACAAAAAATAGCAGTGAACTACGAAGCCAAAGGTGATATAAAAGGCTGCGAGATACACTTTGCACTAGTATCAAAACATGAATCTACTGCTGTGAAACGTGGGGAGAACGGTGGTCATCAGCTCGATCATACTAATGTGGTTAGGCAGTTTCTGACTATACCTGCTGCTGCTCAAGGCGAGGCTACTTTTGACCTGTCACCAGTCCCGGATGGAAATAATTGGTTGGTCATTGCCTATATACAGCATACTGATGATCTTCGCATCATAGCAGCAGCAGAGGCCAATCCTTAACATCTTACTTTACTTTCTCCAGCAGCCACTCCTGCTCCGCCACTTCGGACTGGTCTTTGATAGCTTGTTTTAATTCGCGGAGGGATTTTTTATCCCGCTTGGGTAGCTGCGATAGTTGAGTGGTAAATTCTATGAACTGGAGATAGTTCTTCCTTTCTCCTTCGTCTATTTTTTTGCGGCGCTTCAGATTGATCTTGAAGTTGGCGAGGTGTTTATGCAGTAGGTCTTTATCACCCATCTCATAATAGGTCTTAATGAGCAGTGCATTAGCTCCGAGCACATACATCAGGTCTTCGCTCTTCACACCGCTGAGCAGTTGCAGTACATCATCGTACCTCCCGCCAAAGAAATACATCTTCGCCATGTTGAAGGTCACAACATTCATTTTCTTCCCGGCCGTAGGTACACGTTCTTTATATACTTCTATGAGTTTCTCCGACCATTTATAGTCCCTGAGCTGCACGCCGAGCGCCATGATATTGGAGTAGTCCCATGGCGATAGTTCATTCTCATCATAGAGGAAGTTCTTGTCCAGTGCTATTTTATACAGCTCATATACATCCCGCAGATAGTTGACTTTGCCTTTGTTTACTCTCCGCACACAGTAGTTGATAGCAAAGACATAAGCATCTCTTAGCACCACATCGCTCAGTTCTTTCTGATGCGTCTTGAGTAGCTCTTTCAACTGTGCGAACTGTGTTTCATCTTCTTCATTGCTTAGCATCCGGTATATCGCCGCATATATCTGCACAGAGGCGATATGGTCATATTTGCCACTGGCTATCAGCCCCAGTATCTCCAGTATCAGGACATCATCTTTGTCTAGGCTCTTTTTGAAATGCTTGCCTGCACAGTAGTAGCGTAGTTTATTGGTCATATAGAACTCATCCAATCTGTCCATGACCTGATCGGGAGTTTCTTTTTCCTTAGTGACCTTGGCAAGTGCCTTATGAAAATCGGCTTCAGTATCAATCACGAAAGTTTTGAGATAAAACTCACCGCTTTTATTTGATACATTTGATTGCAGCTTTTTGGCCAGCGACATATTGATATCAAAAAGCTTATTGAGCCGCTTGGCATTGACCGCAGTGAGTAAGTCTGAGACAGCCTGTTCTGGTTTGTCTTTGTATCGCTCACTTTGTATGAAGGTATTGACCAGCCTCGTCAGGTCCATAAACAAACTACGATACGACGCAGCACTGAGCCGCGCGGTCTTGACGAGGAGCTTAAACATCTGGCCGGCCGTCGGTGTTTTGCCTTCCTTGATCATCGGGATCAGCACATCCAGAAACTCTATCAGCGGCCCTTTATTATTGAGATATGAAGCCATGATATAATCACGGAACCTCGTCAGTTCATCACGCGTGAATGAACCCAATGTCTTGAGTAGTTTTTTATCTTCTACTGGTGCTATTGCGCTTGTGGCCATTTTGTGAAATAGAATGCAAGTTTAATAACATTTATCGCTAATAAATACCCCCAAACCCCCTAAAGGGGGCTTAAATACAAAATCCTGAGGTTTTAAGCACCCTTTAGGGGGCCTGCCTGCCGGCAAAGGCAGGGTTTGGGTGTCATCACTCCACTATCGGATGCCGGTGAAAAGGGGCATTCGGATCAAACATCAGCCTGTATGTAATGTGTGTCTTGACAATTTTGCCGCCAATGGTCTCGCAGGTATGGACCATTTTGGGGTTGAAGTCCGCTATCCAGGTCAGTTCTATCCACTTCCANNACACCTTTGCGCTGATGCTGAGGCACCACGCCGAAAACGGTCCCAAATATTTTATCGTTATGCCCAAAGGTTTTATAATAAAGGAATTTGATCATGCCCCACCAATTGAGGTTGCCGTGCAGGTGCTTGAACCACTGATTTAACTCAGGCAGCATGATAAACATCGCCACAGGCTCATCATTATAATAACCGAACCACAGAAGATAATCGATCATCACGGGTCTCATGCTCTTGAGTATGGCAAGGCTCTGCTCCTTACTCATCTCATGAAAGTTGTGAAAATTATGCCAGCCCTGATTATACACTATGCGGAAGTCTTCGGCATATTTTTCCAGATTACTTTTCTTTGCATGCTCGAATCTATAGCCCTGCTTCAGTAGTCGTTCGTAGAAGAGATTATACTTCTCGGGCCTGGCCATATCCACAGGCAGCCCAAAAGACAGCTGACGGAAATAATCCTTGAAACCATATGCCTCAAAAAAATCTTTGTAGTAAGAAGGATTGTAATTCATCTGATAGGTGGGCTCTGTGAAACCCTCTGCCAGCAAGCCCCAGAAGGCATTGCGTTCACCGAAATTGATCGGGCCATCCATGGCCTGCATATCACGTTCCTTGAGCCAGTTCTTTGCGGTATCAAAAAGCTGAAAAGCCGCTTCTTTATTTTCAACAACTTCAAAAAAACCGCAGCCCCCTGTCGGGACATCTTCTGTAAAAGCTAATTTCTTATTGATAAAAGCCGCTATGCGGCCAACGACCTTACCGCTGTCGTCGCTTAGTATCCAGCGTTCACATTCGCCGTGTGAGAAGAATGGATTTTTTTTCGGATCAAACACCTTTTCTACATCCTGCCTGAGCGGAGCTATCCAGTTGGCATCGCCATCATTGATCATGAAAGGCAGGCTATGAAACGCCTCAATATCTGCTTTGCTATGTACTACCTTGATCTGCATCTACACTAATTATTTCCACTCATTCATTGCATTTGCATTGTCCCCTCTCCTTTGGAGAGGGCTAGGGTGAGGTGGCTGTTTATTTCCCCGTGAATACCGCCTTTCTTTTTTCTAAGAAAGCAGCGACGCCTTCTTTATAGTCATCAGACATACCCGCGATCTCCTGACTGTATGCCTCATATTGCAGCATATCGCGCAGGTTAGATGAGAGAGATTTGTTGAGCATCTTTTTGATCAGTGTCATTGACCGCGGTGCTGCTGCTGCATAGCGGTCAGCAAAATCTTTCACGGCTGCATCGAGTTCTTCGAGTGGCACCAGTTTGTTGATGATACCCAGCCTGTGTGCCTCAGCAGCTGTGACCTTAGAGCCTAAAGTACAAAATTCAAAAGCCTTGTGATATCCGATCAGGTTCGGCAAGAAAAATGAAGAACCTGAGTCCAACACCAGACCTATATTTGCGAAAGCCTGCACCAGCACTGCCGACTCTGCCGACACTATAATATCACATGCCATAGCGAGCGATGCCCCTGCTCCTGCTGCCACGCCGTTCAAGCGGCATATCACGGGCTTGGGCATCTCGCGGACACCAAGGATCATTGGGTTGTACCTTCTCAGCACCGAGTCACTCAGGCTGCGGTTGCCGGTCAGGCTTTTGACATCCTGCAGGTCCTGCCCTGAGCAGAATGCCTTGCCTGCTCCTGTGATAATAACCACGCGTATGCTTTCGTCCTTGGCGGTTTTCTTGAGCGCATCTATCATCTCTGCACTCAGCTCTTCGTTGAATGCATTATAAACATCAGGGCGATTGAGTGTGATCGTACACACACTGTCTGTATTTGTATATAGCAGGGAATTATACATGATCGTAGTTTTGAGATTTAAGTTTAGCTATTTTTTATGAACCGAGTATCATCTGAACTAAGGTAAAGGAAAAAAACTGTCCGATGAAACCCGCCAGATATCCTGCCCAAACCTCATTCTCTTTGGTATCAGATGAGATGATGCGCGCAGTACCTATCAGTCCCGCCAGCAATACTGAAAAAACCAGAAAGAACTTCAGATCATAGTCCGACATCCTCATCAGGCAAAGTACCAATCCTACAAAGCCTCCCGCCGCAATAGCATGGATGCTGATCTTTTTGAAAATATTGATAAAAAAGCCAATGAATATCGAGAACGAAGCCCCCAGCATCATGAGCGATATGATCTGGTTAGAATAAGGTGTGAACTCAGTCGTAGGTTTGAAAAGCTTGAACATCCACATATAGAAACTGGCCACTGCTATGTATGGGATGATGCGGTCGTTGGCGTTTTCCATCTTGAAGTCGCTGATTAACTCCAGTCGCTTCATCATAAATAGCCAGATGATCGGGCAGAGGAAAGTAAAAACGAAAATAATGATACCCCAGAGCAGCTGCGCCTTGATGGGATATATCGCAAACAAGTGAGGGTTAGCCGCTATGATAAACAGCACTCCGTAGGTCGGAAAAAGCAATGGATGAAACAACCAGGAGATAAAAGCCGCTGCGCGTTTTGACATTTTTATTTATTGACTGGGCAATATTACTAAAAAGGGACGGGAGTCGAGGGACGAGGGACTTTTTTTCGTCACTCGTCTCTCGCCCTTCGTCCCTTTCCCTTAGAATCCCATATCTCCGCCACCACTATCCGGTGATGATGGTTTCTTTTTCTTAAAGAGCGAAGCATCCATCTTGCCAAAGCGGAAACTCACGCCAAGCTTGGCATAGCGCTCATCACGGCGACGGCTTGTACTATTAGTAAATCCTGAATAAGACCCTGTTTCGCTATTGTACCCATATGGCTGGTCGATCATTGAGCCGCTGGCTTTGGTGTTCATCACATCACTGACAGTAAAGTTGAGCGTAAAAAATCCGAAATCCTTTGCCAAAGAAACGTCGAAGTAGTATAGCGGAATAGATTTACCCTGAGGTAATATCTTAGGAGCTTCATATGTACCATTGACTTGTATAGTGAAATCCATCGGCAGTTTATAACTGACGATCCCTTTGGCAAGCCAACTCCATCCTTCGTTTTGCGCATTATTTTCATTGCTGCCACCCACTATGTCGACATAAAATACATTGCCTGTCAAAGTGATATCCAGCTTTTTGACCGGGAATATTTTCATAGTGTTTTCCCATCCGCCCGTCAGACTATGTGTACCATTGGCATATGAGCTGACGAGTATCTCATTGTCATTGTACTGATAGCTGGTAATAGGCTGCTGTACATAGCGGCCATAGACCGAACTGAGCCAGCTGAATTTGTTCAAAGACAGATCATAATTCAGCTCACCCTGATTGACAAACTCCGGCTGCAGGGCAGGATTTCCTCTCTGTACTGTATTGGCTGTGCTGGAAAAAATAAACGGTGCGATCTGAAAGAAATTTGGCCTGTTGCTTTTCCTCGCCAGATTAAACTGCAACTCATGCTGCGTACCCCACTTCTGAGAAATATTGAAACTCGGGAAAAGCATTTTGGGGACGCTGTTCCATGTAGTCGGATATTGGTATGAGAACGAAGAGTCATGATTGATATAGGATGTACCTCTGTAGAAAACTTCCTCGGCACGGAAACCAAGCTGATACGAGAAGCCTTTGATCTGATGGGTAAAGGTGATATAGGCACCATTGACCAGATCATCTATGCGATAGTTATTGCTCAATGAAGTGTTGAAATCAGGTATAGTCGTCATGCCATTCACAGTTGAGTCATT
>PLSN01000197.1 GCA_003165135.1 Bacteroidota bacterium | reverse complement strand
GCCGATGGGTTGGAACAGTTGGAATGTATTTACCTCTGATGTGAGTGAGCAGCTACTCATCGAGATGGCAGACGCTATGGCGAGCAATGGCATGCGTGACCTGGGCTATTCATATATCAATATTGATGACTTCTGGCACGCTACAGAGCGCGAGCCCGATGGTAGGCCAAAGGTCGATCCGGTCAAGTTTCCTCATGGGATGAAATACCTCGCAGACTATATGCATAGCAAGGGCCTGAAGCTAGGTATCTATTCATGCGCAGGGGATAAGACATGTGGTAAATGCTTCGGCGGCTATGAGCATGAGGAGATCGATGCTAAGACGTATGCGGAATGGGGCATTGACCTGCTGAAATATGATTACTGCTTCGCTCCATGGGGAAGAAAAGCTGCTGAAGAAAGATATACCAAGATGGGCACGGCATTAAAGAATTCTGGGCGGTCAATTGTGTTCAGCATATGCGAGTGGGGCATACGCCACCCCTGGCTCTGGGCGGCAAAGGCAGGTGGCAGCTACTGGCGGACCACTCCTGATATATTTGATACATGGAATCACGGCAGCCCTTGGCAGATGAGCGTGATGAGCATACTGCGGAGGCAGCGCGGACTGGAGAAATACGCAGGCCCGGGCCACTGGAATGACCCCGATATGCTCCTCGTCGGCAATCATGGTAAGGGCAAAGCAACAAGCGCGAAGGGAATGTTCAAAGGATTGACGCAGGAGGAATATAAAACACACTTTATGATGTGGGGATTGCTGAATGCGCCGCTGCTGACCAGCTGTGACCTGAGAAATATATCGAAGGAAGATTTTGATATCATTACCAATACACTGCCTATTGAACTCAATCAGGACCAGCTGGGAGAGCAGGCTAAACTCGTAAAAAAGAAAGGTGGGCTTTGGTATTATCAGAAAAAACTCAGCTACTCCATGCAGGCGGACCTGGTATTTAATACGACCAATAAAACAAAGGTACTGTCAAAGGATGTTTCTATACCAGCGCATGGAGTGCATATAGCGATAAGCAATACGAAGTAAGCTCGTATCTATTCAGCTTTAAACTCTATCTTCCTGTGAGAGCCGTCGCAGTATGGTTTATTGTTTGATGCGCCGCAGCGGCAGAAGGCTGTGGCGTTTGCCTTCTTGGTCAGAGTGCCGTGAGAATCTTTGATAGTCACATTGCCATATATCAGCAGCGGGCCATCTTTGGTAGGTTCGACTATAGTTTCTGCTTCTACCTGTACAGGTTCGCCATCGGAGTCCCTATTCATATAGTAGCTTAGGGCACCGCTGGGGCATTTTTTTATTTGGGCTATTATCCTTTCGGTTGGTGCGCCATCGTGCTTGATCCAGGGCTTCTCGAAGGGATCAAAGACCTCTCTGAGCTCCGTCCAGCATATTTTAGAATGGATGCAGAGGTTGGGTTTCCATACGATAGTTACTTCGCCGTTTGTATATTTCTTGGTGATATCGCGTTCCATATTATTTGGTTTTTAGTCTTTTAATTTGGTATCGATGAGGATGGGATGAGTCAATGTTTTATGTACGGGGCATTTATTGGCAATTGCCAGCAGGCGGTCTTTTTCGTCCTGACTTAGATCACCTATGAACTCTATTTCGCGGTGGATATTGGTGTTGTCCTGCAGGTCGTGGGTCAGGCTCACTGTGACATTCATGCCTTCGAGGGGCCATTCCTTGCGGTCCGCGTACATCCTGACAGTAGCGCAGGTACATGCGCCGAGAGCAGAGGCCAGTATCTGGTGTGGGTTCATTCCCTCATCGCCGCCGCCATTGCTGATGGGCTCGTCGGCTATGATCGTATTCTTGCCTGCTGTCAGTACTACCCGATAATGGTCGCGGCCTATAGTTCCTTTGATATTGAANNATGTCGCTCATTGTTTGTTTTTTATTGTAGTGGACTCTTTTGCTTTTCTATCTGTGATCGCCTCGGCAAACCAGGCAAACTCACTGACGAACCTGTCGAAGTTTTTAGAGAGAAACTCGTCAGCGATCTTTCCGTTTTCGTCAAATGCATTTTGAACCATAGGGATCAGTAGTTTGTATGGCATGGGAAATGCACCAAGCGATAATATCAGCTGCTGCATATCTGTCGAAGCGTTGATCCCTCCAAATTTGCCTGAGGCTGCCGCGACCACTCCGATAGGTTTGCGCTGAAATTCTTTCCAGAAATAATCAACAGCGTTTTTCAGGGCACCAGAGTAGGAACCGTGATATTCCGGCGAGAGAAAGATCATCGCATCTGCTCGGTCCAGCATCTGCTGTATCTCAGCGAGGCCTTTGGGCATATCGCTATTGCCAAGCAGATATTTTTCTTCAAGTACGGGCAGGTTGTATGCCGCCAGGTCCAGGACATGTGTATCGATAAGCCCGTAACCAATAAGCCGCCTTTGCAGTTCTACAGCGACATCGTGGCTTTTTCGACCGGTGCGTACGCTGCCTGATATGATGAGTATATTCATGAGTATTTATACAATGGCATATAAAATTAGTTTTTTCGTAGGATTATTTACCAACTAAAATTTTCTTCATTGGCTAAATAAATTAGATTTGATCTTAACCAAAATCACACGACATGACCAGAGAAGAATGGCTCAGGATCTCAGCAATACTCGCCGCAGGGACTATGCTTCCCACAGGACTCATTGCTGAAATGCTGGCAGATGATGATATCAGAGCGAGTGATTTTGGTAAAGACTTTGTCTGGGGAACTGCCACGGCAGCCTATCAGATAGAGGGTGGCTGGAATGCAGACGGCAAAGGGGAATCCATCTGGGACCATTTCTCGCATACACCCGGCAAGATACATCATCATGAGACAGCCGATGTAGCGGCAGATTTCTATCATAAGTATGAAAGCGATATAGCACTGATGAAGCAGATGAATATCCCTGCTTCGCGTTTCTCGATCGGATGGTCGCGCATACTGCCAAATGGCACCGGTCAGGTCAATCAAAAGGGAATAGATTTTTATAATCGTGTCATAGATACCTGTCTGAAAAATAATGTCGAACCCTGGATCACGTGCTATCACTGGGACCTGCCGCAGGCTCTGCAGCAAAAAGGCGGATGGCAGAACCGCGACATCATGGGCTGGTTCGAAGAGTATGTGGCGCTTTGCGCAAAAAGCTATGGCGACAGGGTCAAAAACTGGATGGTCTTTAACGAGCCGCTTGCCTTTACAGCGCTGGGATATTTGCTCGCTTCTAATGCACCGGGGAAATTCGGGTTAAATAATTTCTTTCCGGCTGTGCACAATACAACCATGTGCCATGGTGTAGGCGGCCGTACACTGAGAAGCCTGCTGCCAAAGACTGCAAAGATCGGAACGACCTTCTCTGTGAGCCATACGGAGGCATGGAAGAACCTGCCGAAAAATGACAATGCAAGGAAATATGGCGATGCATTGACCAACAGGCTTTTTATAGAACCGATACTGGGTATGGGGTATCCGGTCAAAGACTTGCCGGCGCTCAAACATCTGGACAAATACATCAAACCCGGAGACGAAGCACTGATGCCTTTTGATTTTGACTTCATTGGTCTGCAAAATTATTTTCGTATCATGGCCAAAAGGCTATCTATCATACCTATGATACATGGTTATAATGTACCTGCAAAAAAGCTCGGCAACCCGATCACGGCGATGGGCTGGGAGGTTTATCCGCAGGGACTATATGATATTATTAAGCAATTTGCCGCGTATCCCGGGATTAAAAACATCATCATCACTGAGAACGGAGCAGCGTTTCCCGATAAGGTCGAAAACGGCGAGGTGCACGATCCTGCTAGAACGAAATATATCCAGGACTATCTCAAGCAAGTTTTACGCGCAAAAAGAGAAGGCATCAATGTGAATGGGTATTTCGTTTGGTCATTCATCGACAATTTTGAATGGGACTCAGGCTACAGGCCCCGTTTTGGAATTGTATACAATGATGTAACCAATCAAAAGCGTATTGTAAAGGATTCAGGCAAATGGTTTGCCGGGTTCTTGAAAAAATAATTGGACAAAGCATATAAATGAGGGTTATCAGTTTAGTGGTCTTTGTATCTCAATCGCCTTCTTTTATTATATTTGTTGTATAACTCATGGATCATTTATGGACATAAAAACTATACTGAAAAAAACATACCTGCTGGGAACTCTGCTGGCCCTTTATATAGTATCAGATGGACAGAGCAACTGTGATACTACTCTGGTCAATGCACGCCTCAACCCCGCCGGTTATACTAGACTCTATGTAGCTAATGAGCCTTGCAGTATGTATTTCTACAGTACTGGAACCATGTATGGGATAGATGCTCATATACAAGCGGCTAATCTTGGTGTTCCTCAACTGGTGATCAATAATGCACAGGAAAATTCAGACGTCCAAGCGGCCTTATATTCGCAAGGGGTTTTTAATATAAGCACTGAGGTATGGATGGGCATCACAGACAGTTCCACGATATATACATGGAGGACTTTTGCTGGAGTGCCGGCACCATTATATACCAACTGGTTAGCCGGGGAGCCCAATGATCAAGCTCCATCCTGTCAGGTCGGAAGTGTGTGTGCTTTTTGTTTTGGGGCAGATGCATACTGGTGCGCCAATGGTGAGGATTGTGCCGTAATCAGTGCCAGTGGCCAATGGCTTGATATAACCTGCAAAGGGGATGCTGTGGCACATGTTAATGTGCTGGAGTTAAATACATGCCCGGTACTGATCAAACCAGCTGATCTTACGATTTGTGCAGGTAGCTCCGTCAGCGTGAGCGCTACAGATTCTGGCGGTACGACACCTATCACATATACCTGGAATCCCGGGGGACTGAATGGACAGATCGTGACGCTGTCTCCTGCAGCCACCGACACGGTGACGGTGCAGGCTTCTGATGCATTCCAATGTATCGTGGACAGCACTTTTATTATCACTATCAATCCGAATGTGCCTGTCGCCAATGCTGGTCCTGACCTTGCGCTATGCCCGGGGTCATCAGATACCCTCGGGGCGGCAAATAATGCTAACTATACGTATAGCTGGTCACCTACGCTGGGGCTCAGCAGTACATCAGTGGCAGATCCGACCATAAGTATCGCAACTAATCCTGATACAAGTAATTTAGACATCTTCTATATACTCACAGCTACCTTGGGCAGTTGCAGCAGCAGTGACACTGTGCATGTCACCTTGTATCCTAATGTCAACAATAACTTCACCACCTCTACACAGGCCATATGTGTGAATGGGAACATCATCGCAACCTATACCGGTACCCCCAGCGGCAGTGCTACATATAACTGGACCTTTGATTCAGCTACTATAGTGAGCGGATCAGGACCGGGGAGCTATGTGCTCACGTGGCCTACACTGGGGACAAAAACTATCACGCTCAGTGTGACAGAAAATGGCTGTACAGCTACTCCTGTTTCAAAGATCGTTACAACCTACCCTAAGCCGGTAGTGACGACCTCTCTGATAGGGAGCTATACACTGACCACAAATACGACTTTTAACTCTTATCAGTGGCTGGAAAATGGCTCACCGCTGAATGGCGACACCTCTCAGTCATATACCGCCACTGCAAACGGGAACTATAGCGTAATAGTGACTGATGCCTTCGGTTGTGTGGACACTTCGGTCGCTTATGCTATCACAGGAGTGGGTATAGCAGATATAAACGGGAAAAGCCAGATACGTATATATCCCAATCCGGCTAATGACAGGTTGTACATCAGCGATGCACAATCTAATGTCTCATTCGTAATAAGCAATATAATAGGTGAGGAGCTGATCAAGGGACAGACCACGGGAGGTACACAGTCTATTGATATTTCAGCATTACCGGCAGGACTGTACTTTATCAATCGGATAAAGTTTGTGAAAGAGTAGTTTAATCTTCTTTGCCAGATAACCATCGTGGTCTGTATCCTCACGAAATATATCCCTGCAGATAAGCTGCTTACATTGACTTCAGCGCAGTGTTTTGCCGGAAACCTTTTACTGTTGCAGGACTCCTTTAGCGGCAACCTCCTCAGAGGTCAATCCATAGAGTGCAGGTACTTCAATGCCAAGTAGGTTGAGGTATAAATAGATCTGCCCGCGATGGTGTATCTCATGTTCTGCCATGAGGCGGAGCCATTTCCAAACAGTGATAGGGGTGTTGTTTGGTGTAAGGCATTTTTTGTTGATATCCTCTTCGGTCAGCGAGTAGAATATTTGCATGCTTTCCGTATGTNNAGGAATTTTAAGACAGCCTCGGGACCAACACCCAGTTCTTTGTCGCAACCGATATAGCGGGATGGTTTCAGCTGGGCATTTTCAGCATACATATGGCGCTCTATAGCCCCAAGGTGACGTATCAGGTCAGCAAAGGTAAATTTGTCTTCGCGGTATGTCCAGTCAATCTTGTCCAGCGGGATACGCGTGATGATAAGTTTAGTACGAGCCCTTACTTTGTCATAATATTCGAGGAAGTCATGAAAGGATTTGATATCCATAAAATACTTTTTTTGTGAAGATAGGGTTTAAGTGATCGGCAACAATACTGGAATAAGGGAAACTGTCATGTGAGCGGACGATTATAAAATTACTATTTTTGATTTAAGGATCACAAAGGAGTCAGAAAAAACTCTATATCTTGTTTATGATTTAAATGGTTATTTATGAAATTCCTTCAAATATTAGAGAAAGCATGGCTGGCGGCGATCGTCATAGCTTTTGTCATGGGTACGTATAATCTCGCTATGTTGCGGGAGTTGAGCTATCATGTCTATACCCCATATGTCTGTGGCTTTTTCTGTATACTGATATATATGAACATCAGGCGGCAGCGTATCTTTCTGGAAAAGATGAAACAGGACGAAGAGAATAAAAAAACGCCCGTAGCCTAATCGCACTATATTTGCATTACACATGGAAATATTCTTTCTGACACTCACACTTTTGTTGATCGCTTTTTTCTCAGGCATAGAGATCTCATTTGTTTCGGCTAATAAGCTGCGTGTAGAACTGCTCAAAGAAAAGATAGGCAGTGCACGGATCATTTCAGATTTTAATCAAAACCCATCGCGTTTTATTAGTACGATGCTCATCGGGCTTAATATATGCCTGGTCGTTTTCGGCAGTATGATGTCAAAGCTGCTGTCGCCAGATCGGTTTGCCTTTTTGCCGCATGATGAGATATATCTGCTGATGATACGCACATTTGTGACGACAGTGCTGGTGCTCTTTCTTGGCGAGCTGGTGCCTAAGCTGCTTTTTCGTATCAATGCAGACAGGATGCTGCTGCTCTTTGCCTATCCGATCAAGTTCATTTACTTGCTGCTGATGCCGCTCACCAATGTATTTCATACCATATCGCGCAAAGCAATAAAGTGGATAGCAGGAAAAGATTACCATGAAGGTAAACAGATATTCACTGAGGATGATCTGGAATACATCATCAAAGAATCAGCCGCCAGTGAGGAAAAAGAAGGCCATGAGACTGACAATCTAAACTCCGAAATATTCGAGCGGGCACTCAATCTCAAAGACATTAAGGTCAAGAGCTGCATGGTGCCAAGACCCGAAATAGAAGGCATAGAAGCTGATGAAAGTGTAGAAGACCTAAAGAATAAGTTTCTGGAGACGAAGCACTCTCGTCTGATCGTCTATGATGATTCGATAGATCGGGTGATAGGGTATGTACATCATTTTGACCTGCTGAAAAACCCTGTCTCTATCAGGCAGTTCGTCAGGCCGCTAGAGGTGATCCCGGTATCAATGAATGCTCAGGACCTCATGGTACAGCTCGTCAAAGAGCGGAAGAACATAGCATGGGTGGTAGATGAATATGGCGGTACAGCAGGCATTATTACGCTCGAGGACCTGATGGAAGAGATATTTGGCGAGATAGAAGACGAGCATGATGTCGAAGACAAGACCGAGAAAAAGGTCGGTGACAAAGAATACCTTTTCTCGGGCAGGCTGGAGGTAGACTATCTGAATGAGGAATATGGCCTGGATATCCCCGAGGGTGAATACGAGACCCTGTCAGGCTACATCGTGACCACCAATGAAGATATACCCGAGCAAGGGGATGTAGTGCGCATAGACCACTTTGAAATCAAGATCGTAAAGGCAACAGACAAGCGGATAATGCTGGTGCAGATCAAAGTACTCGAGAAAGAAGATTGATCAACATTATAAACACCCCGTCCTGCCGCCATCTACCGGGACATTGATGCCATTGATATATGCAGCTGCGGGCGATGCCAGGAAAGCCACCGCACTCGCTATTTCATCAGGCTTCGCAAATCTTCTCAAAGGTATCTCAGCGAGCATTTCTTTCTCTACTTCTGCAGTTGAAAGGTTTTGTTTAGTGCTTTTAGCATCTATTATATTCTTGAGTCGTTCTGTTTGAGTCGCCCCGGGCAGGACGTTATTGACCGTGATACCAAACTCGCCGAGTTCATTGGCCATGGTCTTTGCCCAACTTGCTACGGCACCGCGTATAGTATTACTGACGCCGAGGCCATGCAGGGGGATTTTGACAGAAGTAGAAATAACATTAATGATCCGCCCATAGCCGTCTTTCTTCATTCCATCTATCATTAGTTTGGTGAGGAGATGATTGCAAAGAAGGTGATTGCTGAATGCTGTCACGAAGTCGTCTTCCGGCGCATCGACTATCTTTCCTCCCGGAGGCCCGCCGGTATTATTGACGAGAATATGATAGGTCTTATTGGTCTTGAGCATATGGCGCTCCACAGCCGCTTTGAGTTTGTCGGGATTAGCAAAGTCCACAACCAGATAGTCATGACGCTGCTCCGCTCCGGCACTGAAGCTGAGATCAATCAAGCCTTGCATGAGTGAGGTTTCGGTACGTGCTACCAGTGTGATGTTCGCACCGAGTTTGGCCAGCTCAATAGCGATGGCTTTGCCGATGCCTTTGCTGCTGCCTGATACGAATGCATTGCGTCCTGTGAGGTCTAAATTCATGTGGAATTATTTTTGTGATCTGCCATCGAAATATAGGCAAACTATTACATTTACACAGCAAACATAATTATCTAAACTCTCATAATTCAATATATATGGTCACGCGCCCTTTCAACTTCAAAAAATGGATCGACGAACATCGTCACTTGCTTAAGCCACCGGTCATGAATCAGGTGGTCTACAGTGATTCAAAAAACTTCATAGTCATGGTTGTGGGCGGCCCGAATAAGCGCAAGGATTTCCACTTTAATGAGACGGAAGAATTCTTCTATCAGCTTGAGGGAAACATAGTGGTCAAGATAGTGGAGGATGGCAAGATCGTGGACATCCACATCAATGAGGATGATATTTTTCTATTGCCCGCCAATACTCCGCACTCACCGCGCAGGCCTGAGAATAGTATAGGCCTGGTGATGGAGGTACCACGTTCTGATGGTATGAATGATGGCTTCCAATGGTACTGTGAGAACTGTGAGAACCTTCTCTACGATATCAGGATACCTGTGAAAGATATAGTCAAAGACCTTCCTGTGGTGATGAATGCTTTCTATGAGAATAAGGAACTATGTACCTGCAAGAAGTGCGGAACAATAATGGAAAGGCCCTAGATCAATTCAAAGCAAAAGGAGCTTCCAGTTTGAACATCGGTATCAGTACCTCAAATATCTGATGTGTGGTTTTATTTTCGAAGTAGTATACACCTTCCATCATCCCGAATGCAGTAGCAAGATTACAGCCTGATACATACTCGTGCGAATCGCCTCTGTATAATATAGGCTGTCTGCCTACTACACCCTCACCTTCTATGACTTCCACTTCACCTATTCCGTTTGTGATGACCCACTTGCGGCGTAGCAGTTGTACAGTGAAATCATTGTGGTTTGCGATCACGATCTTATAGGCAAATACATACGCATGGTCTTCCGGTACCGAGTATCCTTCCTGATACATAGTCTGTACTATTACTTCCACGCCTGATGTGATCTGTGATACCATATGAGGGATTTACGTACCGAAGGTATAAAGGGATTCTAAATCACCAAATATCAGTTCAAAATAATTACAACTATTGTGATGTGCATAACCGTTCGAGGTACACAGTGATTGAGTGTAAGCCGATATGTTAAAAGTAGATCTGTCAGTATAAATAGGGCTTAATGATGCGCCGGAGCCCCCAGTTTCAGAAAGTTGGTGATGACATTTTTGACATTCATGAAGGCGATATCAAAATCCGCATTGACCACTATTTTGTCAGCCTTGCTCTGGTATGACAATTCCTCTTCGGCTTTTTTGATGCGTTTTTTCAAGCTGTCTTTGCTTTCAGTATTGCGGTTGGTGAGGCGGCGAACGAGTGTTTCTTTGTCAGGCGGGGCGATATAGATCACAATGGCGTCCCTGCCATATTTCTTTTTAATGCTTTCGGCACCTTTGACATCTATGTCGTATAGTACGATCTTACGTTTGCTCCATATGCGCTCTACTTCACTTTTCAATGAGCCGTAAAACTGGCCCGGATAGACTTCTTCATGTTCTACGAAGTCACCTTGTTGGATGCGCTGCTGAAACTCAGGTACTGTGATGAAATAGTAATCTTTGCCATTGACCTCTCCTTCTCTCGGCGTGCGTGTGGTGCAGGACACAGAAAATTCCAGATCAGGGCGTTGCTCTACGAGCTTTTTGACTATGGATGTTTTGCCGGCGCCTGATGGGGCAGTGATGACGATTATTTTCTTGGGTGGTACTACCACATGAAATTCGTGAGACATACTTTTCTTTTGAGGCGCTAAATTGATAAAAAAAATTCAAGGTTGATCAGGGAATCAGGAAATCTGTGAATCCGTGCAGGAGAACTATAATATATTACTCACCTGCTCTTTTATTTTCTCCAGTTCATCTTTCATATCCACGACTATCTTTTGCATGGAGTCATAGTTGGCTTTGGAGCCTAGGGTATTTATCTCTCGTCCTATTTCCTGAGATATGAAGTTGAGTTTTCTGCCTTTTTGGTCTTCCTTTTTATCAGCTATGATCTGTTTGATATAGTCGCAGTGGGCCTTGAGGCGGGTCAGCTCCTCGGTGATATCCAGCTTTTCTATATAATACAGCAGCTCCTGCTCCAGCCTATTTGGGTCTATTTTTTCTTTGCCGACAGCTGCTTCTACATTAGTCTGCAAGCGAGTCTTGATCTCTGAGATACGGGTTTTGTCGAGTGCTTTGACCTCGATGGAATAGTTCTCTATGAGTCCTATCCGCTTGAGCATATCAGCAGCTAGTATCTCACCTTCACCCATTCTGAAACTATTCAGATCTTCGATTGCCTTCAGTATAGCTCCTTCGACAGCTTTCCATTCATGCTCGTCTGACTCTTCGCTGGAGCCCGCCGCTACCTCAGGCAGTTGTAGTATCGTTGCGAGAATGTTGTCATGAGGTGCGCCCAGTTCATCGGCTATTTGTTTGAGTTCCTGATAGTACGCCTTGATAATTCGCTTATTGAGCAGTACCTCAGGGGTATGGTCTTCTTTTTCGATGGTGATATAGACATCGATTTTGCCGCGTTGGAGTTTTTCTGTGATAAGGTTTCTGAGTGCATACTCCTGCTCGCGAAACTGAGTGCTGAATTTGAGAGAAAGGTCTATGCCTTTCTGGCTATTGAGGGAGCGGACCTCGACGATGATGGTCTTATTTTGAAAAGAGGCCTGCGCTTTACCGAAGCCGGTCATGGAGTGTATCATCAATAATATATTTTACTGCAATATAATGGATTTAATGGTGTCGGGCCTTTTACTCATTCAGTTCTATCTGCCTGACCACCTTCTGTAGTATCTCAAACACAGTCTCTGCCATCACATTCTCTGAGTCCAACGTTGGGTTCACCTCTGTAAACTCCAGGCAGCAGACACGTTCGTTTTGTATCAGGTCAAGTATGATATTGGCCGCCTCACGCTCGTTGATACCACCTTTGACTGGCGTTCCTGTACCCCGCGAGATAGACGGGTCCATGGCATCTACATCGAAGGATATATATATTTTGTCACAGTGGCTGAGGTAGCGGATGGCCTCGCGGCAGATCTTAGTAACCCCTGTCTTTTTAAATTCCGTAGTGGTGACGATCTTTACCTTGTTCTTTTTGAGCAGATAGGCCTCCTGCTCCTCAAAGTCGCGCAGTGCTATAAAAAGCAGGTCGCGGTATTCTACCTTTGGCGATATGCCACCTACATTTTTCAGCATTTCCCATAGCTCGATGGTCTCATAGTCCAGTGTGTTGACCTTGTTCTCGATATTGTCCTCACCGAGCGATACTGCCAGCGGCATGCCGTGCATATTGCCGGATGGGGTGGTGTATGGCGTGTGCATGTCGGCATGGGCATCTATCCATATCACACCTATATTAGAGTCAGGATAGGCCATCTTGATGCCAGCTATCGTACCTGCGGCATTGGAGTGATCTCCGGATAGTATGATAGGGAACTTGCCGTCCTTCAGGCCGTCGCGCACTCCGGCAGATATACGCTCGTACATTTTGAGTATGCTTTTGATACGTCGGGCATACCTGCTGCCCACCTCTCCGTAGAGAGCAGCATTGTCATCAGGGATGGCCATGGTCCGGTACTTTTTAAAGAATGTACTACGGAAATCCAGTGCCGCTATCTTGATAGCATCGATACCCAAACTCGCCCCGCGGGTGCCTGCACCGACCTCAGATTTGACTTCTATCAGCTTGACAGACTTTTGCTTAGCCATAACGAATAATTTTATTTCACATTTTATTGACCAAAAAGGACGGCAATTTTAACAACATTTTTTGATTGCATCCGATTGATATACAAATAATTAAGGATAATCAGGGTACTACTGGCCCTGCCACTGTCCTATGTACGGACATTGAAAATAAGCGCAATGTTGATACTTGGATACGCTAAATATATATCTTAGTGCTAAAATATGCTATTTCCTTCAATCAACCAAAACCAGAAAGCATGCGCCAACAGTACATTTTAGCTCTGGATCAGGGCACCACAAGCTCCCGGTCTATCTTATTTGACAAGAGTGGTAACCAGGTAGCCGTAGCCCAAAAAGAATTTACCCAGCTATTCCCACAGCCCGGTCATGTAGAGCATGATCCTATGGAGATATGGGACTCGCAGCTTCAGACAGCCCGTCAGGTCATGGCCAAAGCTAATATTGATGCTTCTAATATAGCAGCTATCGGTATCACCAATCAGCGTGAGACCACTATCATCTGGGACAAAAAGACAGGGCAGCCGGTATACAACGCCATCGTATGGCAGGACAGGCGCACAGCTCCGGCATGCGATGAAATAAAAAAGAAAAAGGATGTCGCAAAATACATCATGGACTCTACCGGGCTAGTCCTTGACCCATATTTCTCAGCTACCAAGATCAAATGGATACTCGATAATGTCAAAGGTGCCCGCAAGCGTGCCGAGGACGGCGAACTGTGCTTCGGTACAGTAGATACTTGGCTGACCTATCAGCTCACCGGCGGTCAGCTACATATCACAGACTATAGCAATGCATCCCGCACTATGCTCTTTAATATCAAGACAAAAAAATGGGATGATAAAATACTGGCAGCGCTGAAAATACCTCGCATTATCCTGCCTGAGGTGATGGACTCAAGCAAGTTTTACGGACTGACGAGCAGGGATATCTTTGATGAAAAGCAGATACCTATCGCAGGTATAGCCGGCGACCAGCAGGCTGCCCTTTTCGGACAGGCTTGTTTCACAGAAGGTATGGCAAAGAACACTTACGGCACAGGCTGCTTCATGCTCATGAACACCGGCCCAAAGATGGTCAGATCAAAAGCAGGACTCCTAACCACTATCGCCTGGAGCCTCAATGGCAAAGTAGAATATGCTCTCGAGGGCAGTGTCTTCATAGGTGGTGCTGCTATGCAGTGGCTACGCGACGGTCTCGGCCTGATCAGCAGGGCTGAAGACTCAGAAAAAAGTGCCACCGGTATCACCAGTACGGATGGGGTATATATGGTACCTGCATTCGCCGGGCTCGGAGCGCCATACTGGGACCATGCGGCACGTGGCGCTATCTATGGCCTGACGCGTGGCACGACCAAGGACCACCTGATCCGCGCAGCACTGGAGTCTATAGCCTATCAGACCCGCGACGTGCTCAATGTGATGGAGGCTGACTCAAAGATCAAACTCAAATCGCTCCGTGTCGATGGCGGCGCTAGTATGAATAATTTCCTCATGCAGTTTCAAGCGGATATCATGGGTACTCAGGTCGATAGGCCAAAGGTCGTCGAGACCACTGCCCTCGGAGCCGCATATCTGGCAGGTCTCGCAGTTGGATTCTATAAGAAGACCGACATCGCCAAAAACTGGCAGATAGACCGCAAGTTCAAGCCCGAGATGAAAGAACCTCAGCGCAAAGCACTCTATGACGGCTGGAAAACAGCTGTCAGAAAGACCATGGCGAAGTAATTTTCATGCCCGATTATTTGCGCTTATTTATTGAATAAAAATGAGGTTCATTTTTATCGTTACACATATTAATAATCCATATTTCCGCATATTGAGTAGATTTTCACGCTTTTCTTAGGATAATTATTATTAGCACTATATGAATATTTTATTTTAATATTGTTATTTTGAAAATACATAACTGAAATTGGATTTTCTGCTGTCGATCTTCCTTACTCTTCCATATTTATACCACACCACCCCAAAAAAGGGCGTCATTGCGAAGCTTTTCCAGTATAAAATATAAACATGGTAAAGCTGAAGCAATCCCCGCCGGCATGAGGCGGCTGTTTGTTCCCAAACAACCGGCGCGATCTGAAGGATTTTCAAACAACAAACAATATGCATGGTAAAAAGGACCTCTTTGGCGAAACAGGCCATGAGGTGTCGCAAGACCCCAAAACACCATTATCCATGAATGCAAAGTTAACAAAAATGAGTGAATAATGCAAATTATTAATGATGTCCTTAGTCAGACGGGTGAGATGCGGGTGAGCGACTAAGGACCTGCAATACGCCCCAGGCGGTTTACGCCCTATAAACCTACAAACCAGCCTGTTTCCGTTTATCCACACACCTGTTTTTA
>PLSN01000484.1 GCA_003165135.1 Bacteroidota bacterium | reverse complement strand
GCAGGACATTAAACATAGCCTTTATCACTTCCTGATCTATATAATTGTGGATGTGGTGGGCTTTGTAGAGTTTCTGATAGTCTTTATGAGCCTCAATGAAAATAACTATCCTGTTTGCCGCGATCTGTGTGCTTACATTCTCATCTTCCTCTGTCTTGATGTATTTGGCCATACGCCTGGCTGCATCTACCAGAGAGTATTTGCATGTCTCGATCATGTATGCCAGATCGGTGAGGTATAGGGTGACAGAGAGGTCAATGTTCTTCTCCAATAATTTCTCCAAAACGGACAAAGGCTGGTCCGGATTCATCTCCAGACTGAATAGCACTTGCATTACCTTCGTTCTCAAACTCCTTCTTCCGAGCATTTTTTCTTCTTCTTGTTAAATGTCAATCAATGAACGCGATCAATTCTTAGCACGTAGTATCCTTTCTTTAGCTATTCTGATAGCTGCCTCCTGTGTCGGCACTTTCTCTTCTTTAGCCCGTGCAAATATCTGCAATGTTTTGTTGTAAATATCGTCAATATATTTTTGTGTTTCCTGTTCAGTCAGATTCTTAACTTCACGATAACAGTTTATGACCCCGCCTGCATTGATCAGAAAGTCCGGTGCATAGATGATGCCTCTGTCGAGTAGCATCTGTCCATGTAGTTGCTCATCAGCCAGTTGGTTATTGGCTGCACCTGCTATCACGGCGCATTTCAGGCGTTTGATGGTGTCGGTATTGACAGTGGCACCCAGCGCACATGGAGCGTAAATGTCTACATCCTGATCATATATTTCGTCTATGCCGACCACTGCAGCTCCGTATTCATTGGCTACCGCACGGAGGTTTTCCTGATTGATATCGGTGATAGTGACCTTGGCACCGGCTTTGGTCAGGTGGCCTACGAGATATTTGCCTACATGGCCTATGCCCTGTACCGCGACTTTTTTGCCAGTCAGGTTATCAGATCCGAATGCCTCTTTAGCACTGGCTTTGAGGCCTAGAAATACACCATAAGCCGTGAACGGAGACGGATCGCCCAAACCGCCTGCTTCCAGGGGTTTGCCTGCCACATGGCTTGTCTTCTGCATAATGTAAGCGATCTCTTTGGTAGAAGTGCCGACATCTTCTGCGGTGATATACTTGCCGCCCAGAGCTTCTACTGATTCGCCAAACTTGCGCCAGAATTTCTCGGTCCGTTGTTCTTTGTTATTGCTGATGATCACAGCCTTGCCGCCACCGAGGTTGATACCACTGATAGACGATTTGAAGGTCATGCCGCGCGACAGGCGCAGGACATCCCATACGGCATCTGTTTCATTTTGGTAGTTCCAGATGCGGCAGCCGCCGAGAGCCGGCCCCAGCGTGGTATCATGTACCGCTATTATCCCTTTGAGGCCTGTTTCTTTGTCGTTAAAGAAGAGGATGTTCTCATGTTCCATTTGTTCCATGAGCGAGAGAATATTAGATTCCGCTTTTACTTCGGTTGTTACAACACTCATTCTTTATTTATTTAATACCTTTGCACTTTCAAAAAACGTGGCCAAACCTAAAGTAAATATTTGTTTCGGCAAAGGAAAAACGGTAAACCTGACTCACAGGTATATTTGGGTATAAAATGTTGGTAAAATGGGCTTGGTCATTGTCTAATGCTATCAATTATTTAGTAGTCTTTTGAGACAAAAATCGCTAATATGCGCAGCGAAAAATTATCGGTGAAATCATACCGATATCCGCTGCTGAATATCATTTATGAAACATCTGCTTACACTTGGTAAATATTTTGCGCAGCACAAATGGCGCGTGCTGTCGGGATTCGTATTTATCATACTTGCCAATCTCTTTAAGACTTATAACCCTACAGTAGTAAGAGGTGCTGTCGATAATGTGATCGCCAAACTTGCCGGTATTCATACTACTGTAGACGGCAAAGCTGATGTTCTGGCGCAGCTTGGGGTCACTCTGCTGATCTTTCTGGCTACTTATATTGCCGTAGCGCTGTTGGAGGGTTTCTTCACCTTTATGATGAGGCAGACCATCATCGTCGTGTCAAGGCTCATAGAGTATGACATGAAAAACGATATGTACGCTCACTATCAGAAACTCGATCTGGCCTTTTACAGGAAAAACAATACCGGCGACCTGATGAACCGTATCACGGAGGATGTGTCGCGAGTCAGGATGTTCATCGGGCCATCGCTTATGTATTCTGCCAACCTAGTTTGTATGTTTATGCTCTGCACGGTAGCTATGATCAGGGTGAACTGGCAACTCGCACTGTTTGTACTGATACCGATGCCTTTTCTTTCGCTGTTGATATACCTGCTCAATAACCGCATCAATAAAGGCAGCGAAGAACTGCAAAGGAAACTGTCAGATATCACTACCAATGCACAGGAGTCATACTCGGGTATCCGTGTCATACAGGCATATGTGCAGGAGAAAGCAATGCTTGGCTTTTTTGAGAAAGAAAGTGATGAGTACAAGCAGCTCTCGATGAAACTGGCAAGGATCGAGTCGTTCTATTTTCCGCTTATCACTTTTATAGTTGGATTGAGTATGTCGATCATCGTCTATGTAGGTGGTATCTATGTCGGCCATGGCAAAGTGAGTATGGGCAATATCGCTGAGTTTATCATGTACCTCAATATGCTGACCTTTCCCGTCAGTGCGCTGGGTTGGGCGGTATCGCTCACACAGCGTGCGGCGGTATCTATGGAGCGTATCAATCAATTCATGGATGTCCAACCAACAGTGCTGAATGATGATGGCATCAAAGCTACCGTGATGGGTGCCATTGAGTTTAAAAATGTAGACTTTGTATATGCAGATACGGGTATCCATGCTATCAGGAATGTTTCTTTCAAAATACCTGCCGGGCAGCGCTGGGCTGTGGTCGGCAAAACCGGCTCGGGCAAGACCACACTAGCTGATCTCTGTATACGAATGTATGATGCCACCAAAGGAGAAATAAAGATCGATGATATCGATATCAGGAATTGGAATACCGGTCAGCTCCGCCACCAGATAGGCTTCGTACCGCAGGATATATTCCTTTTTTCAGAGTCTATACAGGAGAATGTCAATTTCGGCGCAGAGACTTCCACACTGGAGCGTGCAGCCATATATGCCGACCATGCTTCTATCCATGAGGAGATCAAGCAGTTTCCCCAAGGCTACGAGACAGTAGTAGGAGAGCGGGGTGTGACGCTATCTGGCGGACAAAAACAGCGTATTTCTATAGCCCGTGCACTGGCCAAGGAACCCAACATCCTGATACTCGATGACTGCCTCTCAGCGGTCGATGCTGCCACCGAAAAACAGATAGAAAAAAACCTTGACAAAGTGTTAGCAGGAAAGACAAGTCTGATCATCACCCACAGGATATTCTCTCTCATGTATTTTGATAATATTCTGGTGCTGGACAATGGTGCTATAGCTGAGTCCGGTACACACGAACAACTGGTAGCTGCAGGAGGTATTTATGCTGAGCTGTACGAAAAACAAGCTGCAACCGAAATGGCGGAAGACGCGTCTAAGTAGATTATGTAAATGTTAGGTGAAAAATTTAGCATTTTTAATTAGGCTATATTCAAAACATTAACATAGATTTGTCTTAATTCGGTTTAAACTAAACAAAAACAGCGTGGAAAATAACGGCGGGAAGTACAGTGGTTTTTTTAGTAAGAAATTGCGTGCAGGCAAGAGGAGGACTTACTTTTTTGATGTGAGAAGTACCAAACAGGGTGACTATTTTATCACCATCACCGAGAGCAAGAAAAAATTTGACAGCGACGGCTACGAAAGCCACAAAATATTCCTTTACAAAGAGGACTTCAAAAAGTTTGTCGAAGCATTGAATGAAACCCTTGACCATGTCAAGACTGAACTGATGCCTGACTATGACTACGAGTCCGAAAGACAGCCACGAGCTGAGAAAGAGGAGGGTGCCGAGCCTGATCATCACGACAGCCCCAATACATCACCATCAGAAGATAAAGACACTGACTACAAATCTTCATCAGGCATAGGCGATGATGAAGAGATCAAGTGGGGATAAGCTAATGAAGAATTAATAGTGAATAGTTAATAATTGTGCAAGCGCGGAATTATT
>PLSN01000281.1 GCA_003165135.1 Bacteroidota bacterium | reverse complement strand
CATTCACCAAATACTGTGTGCCCGCCTTCGTACATCTGCACCTGATACTCCTCGTAGGTAGTGATATAACCTGAGTAGCCATTGGCGTATGGTACGAGGATGACTTGTCTGATGCCTCTGTCTTTGAGTGTCTCTTCGAGTGATTTGCGCAGACGTTTAGCCGCTATTGTAGTGATCTCAAATGGGAAACATGCCAATGCCACATTGCCTATGGTCACGATCTGCAGTGGCAGTATCTTGGGTGTCCATGGTTTATTTCTGTGCCCGGCCTTTGTAAAGAAATTCTTGATCGAGGCGATACTCGGATCTGCCCAGCTAGGTGCTATCAGCCTATCGATGTATTTAGTACCGAGTATCCTTCTGGCATGAGTCTCGATCATTACATCTTTCTTCCCTTGGGTCCTATACTTTCTGTAGACAGCCTGTTTGAATTTCCCTTTCTTGATATTAGCCAGTATATATTCATATACTTTGACTATGCGCGCCAATATCCTGAATAAGACAATGACAGCAGGGTGGCCTCCGGGCCCATCCATGATCGCCCCGCCAAAAAAAGAAACCCCCTGTACTGCAGGACCGGTCTGTGCGTCAAGCTGTCCATTGGCAAACTGAGGGTCGCATGTAGCGCTGCCGAAGTTAACGAAGAGCATATCGTAATCTATGCCTGCACTGTTTACCTCAAAGCCTTTTTTCTCTGCATCCTCGTATATCTCTATAGCCTTGTCTGATTGCAGCTTGCCATTGTACTGTGCGCTCTGGAAATCATCCCTGTATTTACCCTCCCAATAGCCTCTCTGGAAGGTATGCTTGGGATTGTAGATAAACCTCGGTGTCACATCTCCGCATATGCCCTGTGCAAATGCCGCGACGAAATCTTTATTGCCCCTGGCAGCGAAATGATCTTCAGTATACTGTGCGGCATAGCCTTTATTGTCAGAGCTGACCTTGTTATTATCATTTGAGATATTGGTCGGGTGTACGCCAAACCAGTTGATCTCGCCAATATCTTCACCCGTATCAGAAACAAGTTTAAACATGACCATCTCTCTGTTTACATGCAGATGAGCAGTTTCACGTGTTGCTTTTTCTTTTACCTCAGGGTTTTGATTATATTGATCAAGGGAGCGGTTGAAGGCTACTTCCTTATCCGGTTCGAATGAGCCGCTCGTCAGTATGACTTTGCCCGGACGTAAGGATTTATCAGCTTGCTGGATACTATCTGCTATACTACGAACGAGCTTCTGATATATCTCCATGACGAAACCCGGTGTACTGATATTGTAAAAGCCATAGTATGAATACCCGCTCGGGCCACTGTGTGTATGCTGCGCGGTGAGGATGAGGTTGTCATCATCATAGCCCATATGCGGATCACGCGAGCGCAATTCCTTTAACACACCCTTCTTTAGGGCAATGGTGATAAATCCCAATTCACAATTGACAAAACAAATTTTGGTTTGATTGGCAGGATCGGCAATGACAAATGCTCTCGCAAAAAGTCTGGTCTCTACATCCTCCATGGTATTGGAATAAAGGCCATAACCGAGCATACCGACGCCCTTTTTGAAGGCGGTAATATCCGTTTTCGCTGCACCTATTAGAAACATAATGACTCCTTGTGGTTATTTACCAGACAAAAATAACCCCTGAATGGCTTCAAATCTTAACAATTCAATGAGAATACCTTAGATTTAAGCAGAGAGTACTGAAGTGGTAGGTTCGTTGAGAATATCCATACGATAATAGAAATGTCTGAGCTATTTTTTGAAAATTGTAGTCAGGTGCATCAGGCCCCAGCCTGCCTCTTCTATATTCAAATGGCTATTCATAGCAGTATCTTTAAACATCTGAACTATATATGATATCTGGTGATTTCCTCTGGCGGTATCTCCTGCCATAGCAAAAACATGCCCTGTCACTGCAAAAGGATATGTGTCTACACTATCTTTGATAAACTGATCAGAGGTCCAGTCCTTACCATTTTTGTCATTGAAGTTCTGGCATAGCACCTCCCGCTGATGTACTGAGCGCTCAGCCTTATATGTCTCCACCCCGCAGAACTGTGGCCAAATGGTCGCTACCACTCCGGCCTCATACCAGCTTTTGACATTGGTCTTCGTATTCGTGCTGTTCATATAGAGACCTGATACAGGATCGTACAGGCGGAGCATGATAGCCGCCTGTGTCCGGGCTGCCTTGGCCCTGAATGAATTATATCCGGCAATGTCATGATAGACTTCTTTCTCTATCGTAGCGAGAGCCATGAAACCTTCGTACACCTCAGAGTTGTCCATAGTATATTTCATCGCATAATTCACATTGGCAAAGGTCAGATTATCCGCGTCCAGCAGGTTCTCTGAGATAAATTTTGCCTGATCCTNNTCTTTAGTAAAGAATGCGATATCGCCTGTAGCACTATAATACTGTCCGGCGAGTACCCAAAACATAGCAGGATCAGCATCCTGTGCATCATTATCATTAGGATCTACGACAGAATCAGAAGCGCCTCCAAGGCTATAATAGTGGTTTGTAATACGTCCGATAGAGTCCAGATGCACCAGATACCAATTCATCCAGTTTTTCACGGCCGTATTATAAGACGGGATAGCACATTTCAGCAGGCCCAATGCCGCATAGTGTGCAAAATAAGGGATGACCTTGTATACAGTGTCATTGTCTACAGGAATCGCGAATGTCCATATGGCACCATTTGAGCTTTGTGTATCGACCGTAAACTGGTGGTCTGTGATATATCTGCCCAGCACAAACATATCATGAGGCTCTACCTCCTGGGCCACACTGCGCCCGGAAATACATAATATCGAAATGAAAGCAAATACACTTATGATCCTCATGTCCATTTTTTGTTTGGGATGAAAACTAATAAAAAAATTATATGATTTGAAGCTAAGGCAGATTAATGAGTTGAAAATAGTACTGTTATCTCAGCTTGCTGATGTCAACTTTCTCAGTCTGCTGGATAGGGATTGAGAGTTTGACCCCCATAGCCTTGATGACGATCAC
>PLSN01000473.1 GCA_003165135.1 Bacteroidota bacterium | reverse complement strand
AGCTTACAGCCTGATTTGAAATACCTCTTCCGAATAAAAATACAATGGTATAATATATGAAAAAATGCGTTTTCTTTTCGATGGTAATGATCATCCTTTCTATCGGCCTTATAAATTGCAAAAGCAACAAAGTATCATGTCCGGCATATGGTGGCAGCAGTACTCCTCCTGGTGCTATACCAAAGGGTTCAAAAACTACGAGTGGTGTACTGCCTACAGATGGCAGAGGCAAAAAGACAAAGCTACCCCAATAGATATTTATGATTGAACTATATAATCAACTGATCTTACTCCACACATTATCGTTGGCCTCAGTCTCGACGAACCTCCTCAGCGCCTGATGCTCCGGGAGTTTTAGTTCGGGGTCTGTATCTATGATCGTGAAAGCTTCTGCCCGTGCTGATTCTACTATGTATGTATCCTGAGCGAGGTCTGCCAGGCGCAGATTGCTAGCACCGCTCTGACGCGTACCGTCGAGATCGCCCGGGCCACGGAGCCTCAGGTCTTCTTCTGCTATCACGAAACCATCATTAGTACTGCACATCACATCTACACGTCTCTTGGAGTCTGGGCCGATCTTGCTATTCGTCATCAGTATACAGAATGACTGCGATGCCCCTCTGCCCACACGACCACGTAGCTGATGCAGCTGTGACAATCCAAAACGCTCTGCATTCTCGATGATCATCACACTCGCATTTGGGATATTGACACCTACCTCTATGACTGTGGTAGCTACCATGATCTGTGTCTCACCACGCACGAAACGTTGCATCTCACTTTCTTTATCTGCGGACTTCATCTTGCCATGCACTACTGCTATTCGATAGGCCGGCAGCGGGAATGCCCGTGACAGGCTCTCATATCCATCCATTAGGTTCTTGAGATCAGACTCCTCTGAATCTTCAATCATCGGATATACATAATATATCTGCCTGCCCTCTGCTATCTGGTCGCGCACGAAACCAAACACACGCAGCCTGTCACTATCTGTGCGGTGCACGGTACGTATGGCTTTGCGGCCGGGAGGTAGCTCGTCTATGATAGATACATCAAGGTCTCCATACACCGTCATAGCCAGTGTGCGTGGTATAGGTGTAGCGGTCATGACGAGTACATGTGGTGGACGAACGTTTTTAGCCCATAGCTTCGAGCGCTGCTCCACACCGAACCTGTGTTGCTCGTCTATCACTACCATGCCGAGGTTTTTAAACTCTACATGATCCTCGATGAGTGCGTGAGTGCCAATGATGATATGAATATTCCCTTCTTTGAGGTTCTGCAAAATGTATTTCCTCATTTTGCCTTTGATACTGCCGGTGAGCAATACCACTTCTAATCCCATACCTTTCAATAGGGACTCTATACTCGCAAAATGCTGCTGTGCCAATATCTCCGTCGGTGCCATCAGGCATGTCTGAAAACCATTGTCGATGGCCATGAGCATCGTGAGCAGTGCGACCATTGTTTTGCCGCTGCCCACATCGCCCTGTAGCAGGCGGTTCATCTGTTTGCCGGAGCGTGTATCGCGTCTTATTTCTTTGATCACGCGCTTCTGAGCATTGGTGAGCTCGAAAGGCATCCGCTCTTTATAAAACCGGTCAAAGTAGTTGTCGATCTTTTCCAATAGAAATCCCCGCACGGTATTGCTGCGGTTATTCTTGAGCTTCATCACCCGAAGCTGTATCTGAAAAAGCTCATCAAACTTGATGCGGTATTGTGCATCAGCGAGCATGCTTTCATTGCGAGGGAAATGTATATTCCGCATCGCATCTATCCGCTTCATGAGTTTCTGGCGCGACAAAATACCTTCAGGCAAATATTCAGGTATGTCACGCTCACCGGCCTGCTCCAAAAGCTGTCTGGCGAACTTCTGTATAGCTTTGGTATCAATATATTTTTTCTTCGCCTTCTCAGTACTCGGATATACAGGCTGAAGTCCCAATGCGGAATCTTTCTTAGCATCAGCAGCCAACTCTACATCAGGATGTGGTATGCTGTATTCTCCGTTGAAGTAATTCGGTTTACCGAAGATGATATATTCTGTGTTTATCTTGAGAGAACGTTCTATCCACTCTGCTCCCTGAAACCACACCAGTTCTATCTCGCCCGTATCATCTACGAAACCAGCCACCAGTCGCCTGCCCCGGCCCGTGCCCTTCATATCAAAGTAGTTGATCTTGCCTTTGAGCTGGATATACTGGGTGTTGAAATTGATGTCCCTGACCTTGTGGATCACAGACCTGTCTACATAGCGGAAAGGATAATAATAGATGAGATCGCGGAAAGTATCTATCTCGAGTTCCTTGCGCATCAGGTCTCCCCGCTGCGGGCCTACACCTTTGAGGTATTCGATGGGAGTGGTGAGGAAGGTTGACATAAGAATAGCGGCCCCTCTAAATCTCCCTAAATGGGAGACTTTAATACAAGGATTATTTTAGATAATTAATCTGAGCGGCTCTTCGAGCAGTTGTTTCAGAGTCTGCATAAATTTAGCCCCCACTGCACCATCTACCACACGGTGATCGGACGAAAGAGTAAGCTTCATCATATTGCCGACTTTTATCTCACCGTTCACTACTATTGGTATCTGTCTGATAGCACCTACTGCCAGAATACATGCATTAGGCTGATTAATGATAGCGGTAAACTCCTCTATACCAAACATACCAAGATTGGAAATGGTAAAAGTACTGCCCTCCATATCCGGAGGCAGGAGTTTTTTTGTTTTTGCTTTCTCACCCCAGACCTTAGCCTCGGCAGATATATCGCTGACAGATTTATTGTCAGCAAATTTTATCACAGGTACCAGCAGTCCCTCATCTACCGCTACAGCCATTCCTATATGTATATGGCTATACTGTCTGATAGTGTCACCGAGCCATGATGAATTGACGGCAGGATGCTGACGGAGTGCGAGCGCAGATGCCTTGATCACAAAATCGTTGAAAGAAACCTTAGCCGGGAGCAATGGATTCAGATCAGTACGAAGTGCTACTGCCTTGTCCATATTGACATCTATAGTCAGATAGAAATGCGGGTTCTCAGTTGTGGATTGTACCAATCTCTTTGCAATGGTCTTGCGCATTTGAGAGACCTTCACATCTGTAAACGATTCCTTGCCTGTATATACCTTAGGTTGGGCTGATGCAGCACTTGCATTTTCCAGATCCTTTTTTACTATTCTGCCATCTTCGCCTGACCCGTTTACCCTGCTGAGATCTATCCCTTTTTCTTTAGCTATCGCTTTAGCTAGAGGAGATGCCTTGAGGCGGCTGTCAGAGGTGGTGGCTGGTGGCTGGTGGCTGGTGGCTGGAGCAATCTCTGTCGACTGTTGATTGTTGATTGTTGACTCCGAAGCAGCCATAGCAGTAGCTTCCTTGCTTTCTGCTTTAGGTGGGGCGGGTGCTGTCAACAGTGCAGAATAATCTTCACCTGTTTTGCCGACCACGGCTATCAGGTCACCTATTTTGAGTGAGTCCCCTTTCTTTGCAGCTACATATAAAACAACTCCTGCGTAATAGGACTCAAGAGGCAGAGTGGCTTTATCCGTTTCTATATCAGCGACAGAGTCTCCGGTCTTGATCGTGTCACCAACTTTTATGCTGAGTTCGGCTATAAATCCTTCCTCCATTGTGTCGGTCATCCGTCCCAGTCGTATTGCTTCAGCCATGATCTATCTTCCTTTATGATTGTTTATATCGTCAAAAATATAGATTTTTTGGAAAGCTGCCTGTGATTTGTTGTATTGCATGGAAACATACTCCCGTTCGCATTACTAAATATTGTGAAGATCCATAATGTCCGGCAGTAAAGTGTTATTTTCAGTGTATGAAGTTCTGGGCTTTTCTTTTAGCTTTTCATCTCTGTGCTATAACGGTCGAACCGGTATTGGTGGAAGCTATTAACCATGCCATGCATCATACCAAGAACTGCTGTGATCGAAGCTGCTGCAAAAACAAGCCCATGAGCTGCCCGATCAATTGTCCTGCTAATGGCACCTGCAAAGCAAGTTTCGGTTCTGTCGGCGTATATACAGTAAGTACACTATTTAAACTCAAATTGTTCACTCATACCGATGCTAATCCTATTGTGTCAGTGGATCATAGCCTGATTTCCGATTATCTTGCGGATTGCTTCCACCCGCCTGAATTAACTTAAGACTCCAAGACAGTTTTAATATTTAATTCAAATCAAAATAATATAAAATGAAAAAGATAATGTTTAGCATCGTTGCGGGCGTCTTTATGACCCTGATCGTTTCAGCATCTAGCGTGAAGACTACCAGCCGCTGCGCTGACAGCGCTTGTACCTGCACTGCCGGGACATGCTGCGACGGTCCTGTCTGCACATGCAAAAAGTAATAGGAATTAATTCCTGATACAGCCCCTGCCAGTCAAATGGCAGGGGTTTTTTGTTTAATCTTGTCTCATGTCTGATAGCTCTTTTTCTAAAGAAACCTTCCATGCGCTCTGCGGCCGGCTGGCCCGAAAGGATAAAGACCTCGCGCAGATCATCCGTCAGTATGGCTACCCACCGCTGTGGCACAGGCCGGAAGGGTTTGCGACACTGGTACATATCATACTGGAGCAGCAGGTGTCGCTGGCATCAGCGCGAGCGGCCTACGACCTACTCAAAATCAAGATCGGCACTATCAACCCAAAAAAGGTATTGGCACTCACTGATGAAGAGCTGAAGGCCTGTTATTTCAGCAGACAGAAGACCATCTATGTCCGCCATCTCGCATCAGCTTTGGTCAATAAAGAACTTCATCTGCCTGACTCCCATGAATTATCAAATGAGGAGATCAGGACGAAGCTGATAGCTATCAAAGGTATCGGCCACTGGACCATAGAGGTCTACCTGATGATGGTGCTGCATAGGTGCGACCTGTTTCCGCTGGGTGATATAGCCCTCATCAATAGTATGAAGAAAATAAAGGGACTGCCTAAAACAACCACAAGGGAAGAATTAGAGCAAATAGCGTCTAGGTGGAAACCCTATCGCACTATCGCGGCATTTCTGCTCTGGCATGCATATATCAATGATAGAAACATGGTGCTCAAAGATTACGATTGATCTGTGGGAAAAACTATTTGCAAAAACAAGGCATATTCCATAAAAACTCTCAGATTTGCAGTCAAATAACCAAGCTGAAAGAATGAAAAAATGTTTAGTGCTGATAGTGCTGGTGCTCATGTGCGGGGAAACTTTCTCTAACCCTAATAGGATAAAATTAGGCCTCTTTGTCGCTCCCGGCCTGTCATGGATGAAGCCTATGGGCAATGAGATCAATAATGGCACAGTAGGACTCGGCCTGCAATATGGACTGATAATAGACTATTATTTCAGAGAACAAAACTATGCGATCTCCACTGGTGTTTTCGGTGGAATAGACGGCGGCGGGCTGCACGGCCGGGACACGCTCACCAAACTCAATAATGGCAATGCAGTAGCCGAACATTATCTGGCCAATCAGCTCATCCTGCCACTTTATCTGAAACTAAAGACAAATCCCATCAGACAAAGGTTCAAGCTTTATGGTGAAGTAGGTTTTCAGATGGTCTTTAACCTCAGTGCCAGGGCCAAATACAGCTCATCTATAGCCAATCCAAACGGCGGGCAACCGGTAGATATCAATAAAGAAAATGTGCTCCGTAATGGCAATGAGGTACAAGCGCTGATACCCGGTTTCCGGTACAATCCTTTTGACTTCAGGCTTAGTGTAGGCGGCGGCGTGGAGTATGCCGTAGGTGAAAAGACCTCGGTATTTTTAGCGGTCCATTATAATAACGGTTTCATACCTGTGATAGATGACAAATCAGTCAATCCTAAACATGACGCCACTGTAATGCGCAATATATTATTGACAATAGGAGTAATGTTTTAAAGCCATCATGAAGATAGGACTCGCACAGCTCAATATCCACGTAGGTAATTTCAAAGCCAATACCGAAAAGATCATCCATGCGCTAAAGACAGCCGAAGCTCAGGGCGCAGAACTGGTGGTCTATAGCGAGCTATGTATATGTGGTTATCCATCACGTGACTTCTTAGAGTTTGATGATTATATCGCTAAATGCAAAGAAGCCATTGATGAGATCGCAAAACATACTGCAAAGACCGCCGTCCTCATCGGTGCACCGCAGCGCAACCCGCAGACAGAAGGCAAGGACCTCTTCAACTCTGCATGGTTTCTCTATCAGGGACAGGTACAGCATATCACACATAAGACCCTCCTTCCGACCTATGACATATTTGATGAGTGCAGGTATTTCGAAGCCAATACTGAATTCAAATTGTTTGAGTTTAAGGGCAAGAAGCTTGCCATCACTATCTGCGAGGATATATGGAATGTAGGCAATGACAATCCGCTCTACACTGCCTGCCCCATGGATGAACTGGTCAAGCTAAAGCCAGACCTGATGCTGAATATCTCTGCTTCACCTTTCAGCTATGCTCAATATGACGAACGTATGAATGTAGTAAAGGCTAATTGCCAGCGCTATAATGTACCTATGGTTTATGTCAATCAGGTCGGCGCGCAAACAGAGCTGATATTCGACGGTGGCTCAGTAGTGGTAGATGCCAAAGGAAATACTATTGAGCAATTACCATTCTTTGAAGAAGCCATTAAAGTGTTTGAGGTCGACGGTCAACAGTCAACAGTCAACGATAGCCAACCAGCCACCAGCCACCTGTCACCTGTTACTCTAATTCATGACGCGCTGGTTCTTGGTATCCGCGATTATTTTGCAAAGCTTGGATTTAAAAAGGCCATCCTCGGGTTGAGCGGTGGTATTGATTCAGCGCTTGTATTGTGTCTCGCAGCCGAGGCATTGGGCAAAGACAATGTCATGTCTGTTTTGTTACCTTCCGGTTTCTCCAGCAATCACTCTGTAGATGACTCTTTGCAACTGGTGAAAAACATCGGCTCACCGCATGAGATCATTCCTATCGAAGCTCCTTTTCAATCATACCTGAGCATTCTGCAACCTTTTTTCAAAGAACTGCCATTTAACATAGCTGAGGAAAACCTGCAGGCACGTGTCCGTGGCACCCTCCTCATGGCCATGAGCAATAAGTTCGGCTATATCCTACTCAATACCACCAATAAGAGCGAGGCCGCTGTCGGCTATGGCACGCTCTATGGGGATATGTGCGGCGGTTTGGCTGTCATCGGCGATGTGTATAAAACACAGGTATATGAACTGGCCCGCTACATCAACCACAATGGTGAAGTGATCCCCGACAATATCATCACCAAAGCGCCCAGCGCTGAGCTTCGCCCGGGACAGAAGGACTCCGACTCCCTGCCTGACTACGATATATTGGATAAAGTCCTTTATCAATATATAGAGAAGCGCCAAGGCCCGAAAGAACTGGTCGCTATGGGCTTCGACAGGGCACTGGTCGACCGTATCCTCCGCATGGTCAATATGAACGAGTGGAAGCGCTTTCAGGCACCGCCTATTCTACGTGTGNNGGCCTTTGGCATGGGCCGCAGGATGCCTATCGAGGGCAAATATTTAGGATAACTATTTTCACTTATTCATTACTATTAAAAAACGGCCCCTGCATGATCGCAAGGGCCGTATCAATATCCGGTATTAGCTATTTACTTATTAGGACTTTGAGTTTTCCGGGCTGCGGGACCGCCCATTGCCCTGGCCTGGCCTATACCTTTATTTGCTTTCGCAGCAGCTTGTGCCCTTAGGGTCTCTTTGTGACCGGCTATAGACATCTCCCTACCGAGGCCATACACCTCAGGGTTTTGATAGTAGCCTTTCTCTATACCTTTTTTCTCCACCTCAGGTACGATCTTGTAATAGTTGGCAGCCGGGTCATGGCGTACACCGGATATTTGCCAGCTTACTTCTACATTGGGTTGGTTGGTCTTGATCTTAAACTGGTTGTTGTT
>PLSN01000476.1 GCA_003165135.1 Bacteroidota bacterium | reverse complement strand
ATTGTTATATTATTGACTCTCGTCGTATCCTGTTCTAAGACCAATAACTATACAAACTATTTTAGTTTTGAGAAAGCCACCTATCCGGTCACTATCAACAGTCGTGATACGGTACACTATACTATGACATTCGCTGATCCTACTACCAGTGAGACAGGTACCATTACCTGTGGGTTTGATACCTTCAGTCATCTCACCAGCGGGCAGTATAAGGTAGTAAGCGGCGCCATTACTACCACCCCCGGCCAGATGACCCTACTGCTTACTGTCGGGCTTACCACCTATAACGCCACCGGCACAGACAGTGTAAGTGCCAACGTCACCATATCTCCTGCAGGCAAGTTCTCCATAAGTCTACCTTCTGTACGGGTGGGCGGCCTCAATCTCAGTGGTGCCCCTGATACTTCTAACCTCGCTATTCATGTGACTGAAATTAATTAAGAATATCTCTTCAATTAAAAAGGAACTGATCTGCAAAAGGCCGGTTCCTTTTTAATTTTCACTTATTCCAATCTTATAGTATGTGAATTTGATTTACCTTCGTGCCTCAAAATAATTGATACATGCTCCAACTCACTGATGGCCGCTATACCATAGGCGGCATAGATGCCCTCGCACTCTGCGAGAAATATGACACACCGCTTTATGTATATGATACTGCCGTGATGGAGCGGCAATATAAGCTCCTCAAGAGCAGCTTCAAGGGTTTCGAACCAAGAATAAAGTTTGCCTGCAAGGCACTCAATAATATCAATGTGCTCAAGCTCTTCAAAGGACTGGGAGCAGGACTGGACTGTGTATCTATTCAGGAGGTTTGGGTTGGCATCAGGGCCGGTTTCAAACCCGAAGAGATCATGTACACGCCAAACTGTGTCTCTATGGAGGAAATAGACCTGGCGGTCAAAGAAGGCGTGCAGATCAATATAGATAATACATCTATCCTCGAGCAGTTTGGTACCAAGTATGGCTCCAGTGTGCCGGTGTGTATCCGTATCAATCCTCACCTCATGGCAGGCGGCAATATCAATATCTCTACAGGACATATTGATTCCAAGTTTGGCATATCGATCTATCAGATGCGCCATGTAGAGCGTATCGTAAAGAGCACCGGCCTGCGGGTCAACGGCCTGCATATGCACACAGGCAGCGACATTCTCGATGTGGATGTATTCCTGCGTGGAGCGGAGATACTGCTGGAGCAGACAGAGCTCTTTCCTGATCTGGACTTTCTTGATTTCGGTAGTGGGTTTAAGGTGCCGTACAAACCCGACGATTACTATACAGATGTAGTAGAACTGGGAGATAAACTATCTGACAGGTTCCTCGAATTTCAAAAAAACTATGGCAAAAAAGTAGACCTCTGGTTTGAACCGGGCAAATTTCTCGTCAGCGAATCAGGTACATTTCTCGCTAAGGTCAATGTACTGAAACAAACTACTGCGACAGTTTTCGTAGGTCTGGATTCCGGTCTTAACCACCTGATCAGGCCTATGTTTTACAACTCATACCATCATATCATCAATGTATCAAACCCGGCAGGCATACCACGCATATATACCGTAGTAGGCTATATCTGCGAGACGGACACTTTTGGCTGGGACCGCAAGGTGTCAGAGGTCAAAGAGGGCGACATCATTGCCTTTCGCAATGCAGGCGCTTATGGCTTCACGATGGCGAGCAACTACAACTCCCGTTTTCGTCCCGCTGAGGTATTGGTCCATCATGGCAAAGACTATTTGATACGCCAACGTGAAACGATAGAAGACATACTGAGAAATCAGCTCGAAGTTTTATAAAACCATCATTGATATATTTTCTATTAGAATATGGTTGTTTAATTAAAGATTTTATATTTGTTAACCATTAATAAACAATCTAAAATCAAACTATCATGAAAAGAACTCAAGCATTATTCGTGTTATTGATACTCACGGCACTATTGACCAATAGCTATGCTCAAAGGATCAATATAGTCTCCGGCAGCCTTAGCGGCCTGAAAGGCGAAAAAGCTGTAAGCGTAGAATTTGTATATGACCATATGAAAGTAGGCAATGAAGATGAGAAAGCCTATTTAAAGAGGAAGACAGACGATTACAACAAAAAGGAGCCAGGTCGCGGAGATACATGGGCGCAAGCATGGGTGTCAGATCGCCAGGCAAAGTACGAGCCTAGTTTTTTTGAACTTTTCACCAAAGTCTCAAATATTTCATCTGGTAGCGGCAAATACAAAATAATATTTCATACCGAAAGGACAGAGCCGGGTTTTAATGTTTTTGTTACAAAAAAACCGGCAGCAATTGATGCCACACTCACTATCATAGAAGTAGCTACCGGCAAAGAAGTTGCTAAGGTTACAATAGATAATGCACTGGGCAGAACTTTTGGGATGAGTGACCTTGACACTGGTGTTCGTATCCAGGAGTGCTACGCTATGGCAGGCAAAGCATTTGCCAAGTTTCTGATGAAACAATAATCAAAAAACACAAGCGACAAACTGCCACATAAATAACCCCGATCCTAATGGTCGGGGTTATCTATTTTTGCTAAAGTCTGTCAATTCAGTAAAAACCGAACTATTAAACAAATAAAGGATTACATCCTTATACAGTGACAGCCTCCGGAGCTGCCATGCACCAGCACATAAGTCTTATAGAACGCTGCAAACCTTTCCAGCTTGTCGATATTGATCCAGTCTACTCCCGCATCGAGCATTTCCCTCCATACATTTTCATTCTGTGGCAGTGCATAGAAGCGTATCTGGCGGCCATGATCGTGGGCTAGTTTGACCAGTGCTATTAGTTTTTCTTTTTGGGCCTTAGGCATCGTGCCTTTGCCCTTCCATATGAAGTGCTCGCTATAGGGATCGCTGACCCGCTCCAGAATATAGTTTGGTGTGCTTTCACTAGATTGTTTGATATCTCCATCGGCTGTCACATATAGTTCGTTGCCCTTAAGCAGGGTCTGCCAGGGGCGGTGGCCTGTGATGAGTAGTTTGATCGGTCCGCCCCTGCCCATCCGGTCTGCGAATAGTCCTTTGTACTTCTCGATCAGCTGCTTTAGTACTACATAGCAGTCTTCAGCATCATTTTTAAACTCCACCATAAAGATCGTCGGCGTCGTATCCCCATCATATGCCCTGCCGTGGTGGGCCTTGACGCGCTCTGTGATAGGCTGGAGATATAACTCTTCGATGTCTTTTTTTGAATCGAGGCCTATACCGTCATGGTCTACGACCAGTTTGCCGTTGTGCAGCCAGACATCGATCTCTATGGATTTGTAGCCATAACTCAGTGCGTCAAAGAGCGGATGCTCATGCACATAGTCATTATGCGAGTGGCCACAGTACAGGATCTGCTGCTGGGCCGACAGCCAAAAACAGGAAATCAGGGCAAAAAATGTCAAAATCTGTTTCATGGCCTCAAATATATGGATTCCCCTACCCCCAAACACCCTAAAGGGGGCTTTAACAGCCTCTACCATTGTATTAAAGTCCCCCTTAGGGGATTTAGGGGTAAATTTCCCTTGGATTTTTCCACAATCTGTGTATCTTTGCAATCCTTTTTTGGAAATGCCCTCAACGGAATTTGCGGGACTTAAATGGATTGGCGGTGAAAAATTTGAAAGAATTCCAGATTCCATACGTGGGTTTAAAGATTGGGATACATCAATTTGAGTATCAGATTGACAGCCATTTTTTTAAACACTTTGAGGAATCGCTCATAGCCGACTGCAAGGTCAAGGTGAAGGTTGAGTTCGAAAAAGGAGAGACGCTCTTTACTTTGAAATTTTTCATAGACGGTACTGTCAACGTAGCTTGCGATACCTGTCTGGAGCCCTTTGACAAAGAGATTTTCGGTGACTTCCAGTGTCTGGTCAAGTTTTCTGAAGAGCTCGCCAAAGGCAATAATGATGATGATGAGATCATCTATATCTCGCGCGATGCGCCTTTTATAGATATATCACAGCTCATCTATGAGTACATCGTTCTCTGTCTGCCTATGCACCTGGTAGGATGCAAAGAGCCCGGCACTGACCCCAGATGCAATCAGGAAGTGATCAAACGACTGATGAAAAAAGACGAACCAAAAGAAACCGGCGAGGTAGATCCCCGCTGGTCTGAGCTGAACAAACTGAAATTCGATAAAAATTAAAATAAACTAATAAAATAACACGTCATGCCACATCCCAAACACAGGATCTCGAAACAAAGAAGAGATAAAAGAAGGACCCACTACAAAAGTGAAGCTCCTGTCACCAGCGTGGATACACTGAGCGGCGACAGCCACCTCCGTCACCGTGCACACTGGCAGGAAGACAAACTCATCTACAGGGGCAAAGTCCTCGTAGACAAGTCAGGCAGCTAATAGCTGTTTTACATCGAATGAGATGTGAGCATTTTTTGTGCTTCCGAAAGATAATATATAGACCCCACCCTGTGGGGTTTTATTATTTAAGAAAATGCAATTATGGCGTAGCCTTCCGCCGGGCTATACGCTTCTATCCCTTACGCAAAATCAATGTTTGTTTGATTCCCATGAGAATTCNNAATTCATACTGCTCACCATTAACAGGTACAATGATTTTTACACTTTCAGCCTTTTTAAATTGGATATTGATTTGCCCTGTAATTCTTTCTTCGTTATCTATAGTATTCAATTTTAAATAACCCTGATTTAGCAGATTTCGTATCTGATATTGACGATTGTTGAAATTATCAATACTATTAGCTGCGTTTTGTTGCGCCGCATATTGTGCCGCCCCATTGTAACTTGTTGTATTACTGTTTGTTGTTGATGAGCCATAACTATTAACTGTACCTATTGCGCTTCCATAATTATTTCCGTAATAACCGGAAATAGACACATTGGTATTGGAATATCCCGAGGTTGAAGATGTAGTAGATGATTGAGAATAACCTGCTTGACTTGCGG
>PLSN01000174.1 GCA_003165135.1 Bacteroidota bacterium | reverse complement strand
GGGGCTATTAATTGGATGTTAAACGACCTGTCCCTATTTTATCATTTAAAATTCCAGTCGTAGTCTGCGAGATTGTGCAGGCATACTTTCAGCAGGTCTATATTACCGCGGATGTCATGTTTGTTTGCCATCTCTATGTGTGAATGTATGTGGCGCGTAGGAATGGACACTGCTCCTGCGATAGTGCCATTAGTAGCCATGCGCTGCATGCCGGTAGTATCGGTACCACCTGCGGGCAGTATCTCCATCTGNNCTGCCTGCTCCTTCATATAGGCCACCATGCGGTAGTCGCATATAGAGCTGCCGTCCATGATCTTGATGCCGACACCATCACCGAGTTTAGTGACCATCTCTTCCGGCTTGGCACCCGGCGTATCAAATGCTATCGTCGTATCTATACAGAAACTAAAATCAGGATTGATATGGTGTGCAGCGACGTGAGCACCTCTGGTACCCACTTCTTCCTGCACGGTAAATACACCATAGAAGTCATAAGGGATCTGTTTACCCTTCAGTTCCTTCAATGTCTCGATCAGCACATATACCGCCACACGATTGTCTATTGATTTGCTATTGACACAGTCGCCCATCTCGATGAGTTCGCTGAGGCGGGTGATAGGACTGCCTATTTCAATATATTTTTCTACTTCACTTTTTGGCAGGCCCAGATCGACGAAATAATCACTGATCTGCGGAGGTTTAACACGCTCTTCTGCTGTCATGATATGTATCGGCTTAGAGCCCATTACACCGATGACATCTTTTCTGCCATGCACGATGACGCGCTGAGCAGTAAGTGTCTTGGGGTCGAAGCCACCTATGGTTTGTATCCTGATGAAACCATTGTCATCTATGGCCTTGACCATAAATCCGATCTCATCCATATGCGCCGCAGCCATGATCTTCTTTTCGCTGCTATTTCCTTTTTTTACCGCTATGAGGTTGCCCATATGGTCTGTATAAATATCATCGAGGGCACCCTGAAGTTCCTTTGTGATAAGCTCTCTTACTTTCTGCTCGAATCCTGATATGCCCGGCACTTCACAGCAGGCTTTCAATAGTGGTACGTTGATTGACATATTNNAAGGGTTTGAAACCCTTTGAGGGTTACAGTTGACGAAATTAATAATTTATTCCACTACTGTGACCTTCATCATATTGGCGCGGCCACGGGCTGCCAGTGGCATGGAGCCGATATTGACGATCATGTCATTAGGTTTGATGAGGCCTTTTTCTTTGAGTATCCTGATCACATCGCGTACCGTAGTGTCGGTACCGACGAATTTGTCATAATAAAACGCCCGCACACCCCAGCACAGACTGAGCGAATTGAGCAGTTCCTTATTTTCTGTGAAGATAAATATCCCTGCACGCGGCCTGTAGCTGGACAGGAGAAATCCTGTATATCCTGAAAAGGTCATGCCCACTATAGCCTTGGCCCCGAGCTCGCTGCTCATACGTGCAGCATTGTAGCAGATGGCATCTGACAGGAATGAAGCAGAGCCCTTATTCGGAATGAGTTGTTTGTCATAGATCATCTCGGAGTGATTCTCGATATTATTGAGGATCTTCTCCATGATATGAATCACACGGTCAGGATATTTGCCCATGCTCGTCTCGCCGCTCAGCATCACTGCATCAGCGCCATCTATCACAGCATTTGCTACGTCAGTGATCTCAGCCCTGGTGGGATTGCTGTTCTCTATCATAGACTCCATCATCTGTGTGGCAACTATCACAGGCTTAGCCTTGCGGATACAGCGTTTGATGATGTCCTTCTGGATGAGCGGCATTTTTTCCTGTGGCACCTCTACTGCCAGATCGCCGCGTGCTATCATGATGCCATCAGCGGCATCTATTATCGCTTCTATTTCCAGAAGCGCTTCCGGTTTTTCGATCTTTGCCATTACTTTGATATAGCTATTTCTCTCCCCTATTATTTCTTTGAGCTCTTCGACATCTTTAGCAGCGCGGACAAATGAAAGAGCGATCCAATTGGCCCCATTGGCGAGTGCAAACTCCAGATCTTTTCTGTCTTTATCAGTCAATGCTGGTACTGTGGTCTTGGTATCCGGCAGGTTCACCCCTTTATTATTGCTGATCTTGCCGCCGACCACGACCTTAGCAGTCAGCAGTGAGACTTTGTCTGTCGTGAGCACCTTCAACTCTACACGGCCATCATCTATCAGTATAGCATCCCCCGGCTCGGCCTCTTTGGCGAGGTTAGCATAGCTGACGAATATCTTCTTGTATGTACTCAGGCAGGACTCTGTGGTGATCTCTATCGTGCTGCCTGTCTCGAGTACTTCGAGATTGTCTCGTACCAGTCCCAGCCTGATCTTAGGGCCCTGCAGGTCGGCCAGGATCGCTATATTGAGATCGTGCTCCGCACACAGCTTCTTTACCTTATTAAATCCTTCGAGATGTTTTTCATGCTTGCCATGCGAAAAGTTGAAGCGAAAGACATCCACCCCTGATTTGATCATATTGAGCATTACAGTTTCATCTTCACATGCCGGACCCCAGGTGGCTACTATCTTTGTCTTATTGATCTTGATATTCATCTTTCTGCTTGGTTTTTGCTACATCAAAATAAGGAAATTAAACCGAAATGGTCTTAGTGTCTTATAAACACACTGATTAGCCGTATAGAAACCCCGATTAGAACTGTTTTATTTCAAAATCTTTGTCATAAAAAAGGCCGTCCGAAGACAGCCTTTATATTTATTTCATTTTTATGATCAGATCGATCGGCTTAGTAGAAGTCTTTACGTCCTCGGGGGTGAAGACTATCTCATTACTTTCAAAAGAGTATTTTCTGGCTATCAGTTTAAATGTGTCTGCTTTGCTATGGCTAAGGTCAAAGTTGTAACTGCCGTCTGCTTTCACATAAAAAACCTTTTGCTGAAATCCACCCTCATTGCTGGTCAGAAATACAGCTGCCTGATTGACCAGGCTGCGTTTGCCACCTTTCTCGATATATACCAGACCTGTGACGACCGCCGGTGTATTCGCCGGAGCGTTATCTGCTTTCGGTTTTGACGGAGCTATTGTTTTTCCGGTGCTGATATCCTTTTTGATCACTTTAGCTACGGGTGTATTATCTTTTTTGCCTGACTTTGCTTCTGCCGCATTCTTTGCAATGTCCTCAGGTTTCAGCTCGCCGATTATTTTGAACTCAGTACGACGGTTGAGTGCACGTCCCGCCGGGTTATCTTTACCATCAGCTGTGACATTAGAAGCCGCCGGCTGCGAGGTACCATATGCTTTAGGAACGAGCCTGTTCTTATTCACCTTTTTCTCATAGATATAATAGTTCATTGCGGCATCAGCACGTTTTTTTGAAAGGGCCACGTTATAGTCTTCAGTTCCTTTACCGTCGGTATGTGCGCCTACTTCCACTATATAGCTAGGGTATTGGTTCATGATATCCATCACCGCGCGAAGTGTATCGCGAGAGTCCGGCCTCAGTCTGGCCTGATCATAGTCATAGTATATTTTCCCGATGACCCTGCCGATGAGTGGATTTTCGACCACTTCAGCTTTCTTTTTCAGAAAGAGGTCATACTTCAGGGTATCATTATCTGTATTGCTATAAGTATTGAAAGAAGAAACTCCATCATAGTAGCCATCCTTTCTGGTCAGCAGTTTGTAATTTACCTTTGGCTGAAGGTCAAAGAAATAGCCACCGCTGATCAGATTGTATGAACCTAGTTCAGTGCCGTTCTTCTCATCATAGAGAAGTACGATACCCTGATCTGCCAGGCCTCTGGTGCTGTCTTTCTCTTCATATACAAAACCACGTGCAGCGAGAAAGAGCTTGGTGGTCTCTACCTCATAGATATCATCGCAGCATGTTTCGCTTTTCAGCCCGAAACCACCCGGACGGTTTGATACTACGAAACCAAGAGTATTCTTATCATTGATAGAAAAATCAACATCATCGGCGCTTGAGTTGATAGGCATGCCGAGGTTTTCAGGCTCTGTCCAGTCTCCATTGGCATCCCAGGTTGTCTTAAACACGTCCTGTCCGCCTATGTTTATCAGGCCATTTGAGCTGAAATAAAGAGTCTTGGACTTGAAGTCAAAATACGGAGACATCTCGTCGCCCTTTGAGTTGATCAGTGAGCCGACAGACCTGGGCTTGCCTATCGTACCATCAGGATTGATCTTAGAGTAGAATATATCAAGGCCTTTGCCGGAGTTCCGGTCGCTGACGAAATACAGCACATCCTCTCCATCCTTATTCTGGCCTACTGCCGGTTGAGTATTGCTGTACAAAGGGTCATTGACAGACGCTCCGACAGATACGCCTTTGTCCCATGCACCATTAGTAAATGAGCTCTTGTATATCTGGCATTTCAGTTTGTTCATTTTGTCAGTCTGGCACTGGGTATAGTAGAGGGTATTGCCATCAGCGCTGAATGACCCGTTGCCTACATGCTGTCCTGCCACGTTGACATTGTCAGATAGTGCCTCGCCTGCAGCATAATTCTTTCCCTGCGCCTGAGATTTGTATATCCTGGCAAAGGACTTCGCATCATCACCCTTCACAGAGGTATAATAAAGTGCATTGTCCTTCAGCCTCGGTGCGAAATCAGCGGATGCCTGATTGACATTGCCGTCGAGGTGTTTCACCTTGAAAGCAGGCATGGGCACACTGTCGCGAAAGTAAATTCCCTTCTGGCAGCCCAGTATCTCCCGTGTAGAGCGTTTTTTCAGCTCTGTAGATGCATCATCATCGCCTGCGCCTTTTTTGAATTTAGCAAAAGTGGCAGCTGCGGTTTCATACTGGCCGAGATACTTCTGGGTCAGAGCATACTGAAAGAGATTTCCCGTTGTCTTGTGTTTCACAGAGTCCTTATCGACCAGCACCTTGTACCATTTGTTAGCAGATTTGTAGTCACGTACCTCCAGCTCGGCAGGAGCCAGCTTAGGGGCAAAGTATTTTTTCTTTGGTTTTTTTAGGACACCGGCCTCCAGATATGGTATGGCCTGCTCGGTCTTACCTTGCTTTAATAGCTTCTTGGCTTTCTTTTTATTTTTTCTCCAACTCAGGGCGCTAGGCGAGTTGGGGTCTGTAGGTGTCTGTGCCGTAGTAGTAGTGCTACTGCTGCTCGCAGCCTGTGCTGATAGTATATCAGACTGACACAATGCCAGACACAACAGAAGGGTGGCGATGAATTTCATCCGCATGGGTATTGAGGTTTAGTGTTAAAAAAGGGCGAACGAAAGTAATAATACCATTCCTAAAAAAAAACTTTATTATATAAGGAGGGAAATCAGGCAGGTAGGGACTGCTATATGGCATCGAAATGAGGTCTCAGCCCATGCTGCTGTATAGAAGTTGGTTGTGATCTTGGCGTTGCAAACACCTAAGTACCCACAACATCGTTGCAAACGAGGTCGAGTAGGGAAAAAGTGTTGATTTGCTGTAGCTTATCTCATACTATTCCTGATTTTTTTTTATTATCACATCCGTGAAGCAGAGTTCTTGTATGTTTTTATTTTTCGTCTTATTGATCGGTCCTGGCACATCGTTCGGCCAACTACAAGCATATGATACTCTGAGAGTGATGACCTACAATACACTTAACTATGGCTTTCCGGCTACAGGTAGCTGCCCGGCGCTCCTGACTGAGAGCAAACACACCTGGCTGCGCACCGTGCTCGAGTATTCCAATCCCGACATTCTCGGCCTGGAGAAAATGGATGCCAGCCCTGCGACCTTCACATCAGATACCGTCATTCAGAGGGTACTCGATTCCGTTTGCAATGGCTGCTACGGGCATACACCGTTTACGAATAATTCGGGCTATGAGAAAGAGAACATGCTCTACTATAAATCGGCAAAAATCGGCTGGTCGGGTACAACGACCATCTATTCCGGTGATCCGAATATCAGCGATATCAATCTGCACCATCTTTATTACAAAAGCCCTACGCTGGCGCTAACCCATGATACCATCTTTCTCAATATCATCCTCGTGCATCTGGAGTCAGGCCCGGGTAGCGCTGCTGAGCGTGCTACAGAAATGACCGGAGCAATGAGCTGGCTTAACTCACATGTGACCCTGCCCGGCAATTATATTTTTATGGGTGATCTTAATACACAATCCTCCGGTGAGAGCTGCTTCCTGCAGTTAGTAGCTTCACCGGATTCTAATACTTTATTTTTTGACCCGGTCAGTCAATCGGGCAATTGGAGCACTGACCCTACTGCTTTCGCACACTACCTCACACAGAGTACACGCACCACTGACCCGGGGGACTGCGGATCGACGGATGGCATGACCAACAGGTTCGATCACATACTCTGCACCAAACAGCTCATGGACGGCACCGACTCATTGCAGTATATCCCCGGCACCTTCGACATCGTAGGTCAGGACGGACTGCATGTCAACTCATCGCTCACCGCCAGCCCGCCGGATATTTCAGTTCCTGCCAATGTACTAAATGCCCTGTACTATATGAGTGAGCACCTGCCCGTCATGCTCCAGCTCGCTGTGGGCGGCCAGCCGTCTACAGGTATCAATACCTTATCAGATAATAATACATTCTCCATCTATCCAAACCCTGCCAATAGTATGGTGCACGTACAGGGATTAAATCATCAGACAGAACTGACCATATACTCGGTGACGGGCGCAAAACTGCTGACTGTACCGGCCTCAGATCATCATGACATCGATATAGACATTTCAAGCCTTTCTCCCGGTCTATATTTCATAGCGGCTTCTGATGGCGGTGCTCAGCGGAAGCTGGTTATTGCCAGATAGTAGTCATCTATTTTTTCTGAATAGATAAATGATAGTTTATGAAGAGCAATCAAAAGACCAACGGCTTAAGAAGCTTTATCCAGAACAACAGATTGATAAACGATGACAGTCAGGTGGCTGAATTTATGGCTTATGTCAGTATAAAGACTGCTGAAAACACGCTGGATAGTGCGGAGCTGAAGGTCAGTGCGATCCTCGGTCACGCCAATGATTTCGGCCGGCTGAGTTTTGCTGAAAATCGTTTGAATGCGCTGATATATCCCACAGATTTCGATGCCAAATGGCAGCGTTTCAGAAATATGGATGATCAATATCTGGTGATAAGCGGTACCCACCCCAAAAAAATGATCGGTAAGTATAGGGTAGAGATCAGGGTGATGTAGATCCGTTTCGCCGCCTCATACACTTCACTGGTCTAAGTTTCCAACTTAGACCTAAAATATGGTAAGCTTCCAGCTTACGGCATTTGAAAACTTGCCACATAGTAGGTCGAAGATACAATCTTCGACCAGTNNAAGCACACGCGACACGCGTGCGCTAGCAGGAATGCTTTTCCCTTTAATTTTGACAATATTATGACATGATTACGGACCAGGATTTGTGGGCATTGCAAAAAAATGCCCTACATTTATTTTATAATAATGACTTTATGAAAAAGATTTTACTATTCTGCGTTATAGTTTACTTCAGTTTGCAAAAACTGTACCCCCAATGCAATCTATCCATATCCGTTTCTCCCTCAGTATCCTGTCTTAGTCCCAAGGACACTTTGCGTGTATCAGGTGCCGACAGTGCCAGTCAATTGGTTTGGACATTGAATGGGTCCATAGTTTATACATCTTCTCATTATCAAGCCAATGGCATAACAGTTGCGGGGGGTAATGGTAATAGCAATGGGGCAAACCAATTGAATTTTCCAGGCGCTGTCTGCCTGGATAATAACGGCAACATATATGTGGCAGATTTTTGGAATAACCGCATCCAAAAATTTCCTCCAGGTAGTTCATCCGCCACTAATGGGGTAACGGTAGCAGGTGGCAATGGTCAGGGCAATGCGGCTAATCAGTTATATCAGCCTGATGGTGTATATGTCGATGGTAGTGGTAATGTATATGTATCCGATGAGTTTAATAACCGTATCCAGAAATTTCCTGCTGGCAGTACTTCTATTACCAATGGCATAACAATAGCAGGCGGCAATGGCGGTGGAGATTCTGCAGATCAGCTAGCTCACCCTGGTGGCATTTATGTAGACAAAAGTGGTGCAATTTATGTAGCGGATTTTGGCAATAATNNGGTACAACAGTGGCCGGGGGTAATGGCTATGGTGTCACCGGTGATCAGTTGTGGTCTCCGACGGGTGTATTTTTAGATGCCAATAGCAATTTGTATGTATCCGACCAAATGAATAACCGTATTCAAAAATTCGCTGCTGGCAGTACTTCCACTACCTATGGCGTGACTGTTGCGGGTGGTATTGGTCTTGATAGCCTATCAACGGGATTAGCTAGTCCCGCTGGTTTATGTGTAGATCAAAGCGGTGCTATCTATGTAGCTGATTATAACTATTATCGCGTGCAAAAATTCTTGCCCATTGGTGTCAGCGATGATACTTCTTATATACCTACATCGGGTGGCGTTTATTCCATCATAGCGACCGGTGCGGCAAACTGCCTGGATACTGCTGTAGCAATAGTATATCCTGAGGGTATATATAAACAATCACTTAGTTTTTGCCAGAGCGGTAGCGTGGTAGTTGGCACCCATACCTATACTAATACAGGATACTATATGGATACACTTAGCGGTGTAGCCACTCAAGGCTGTGATAGTATCGTGCTCACTTCCCTTACTATAAATCCTATACCTGCGATATCTGTCCTTCCCGCAGTATCCTGCCTCTCTATATACGATACTCTTCGCGTCACTGGCACTAATATGGATGGGCCATTGATATGGACCGATCAGGGTTCCGGTATAAACACTGTATCTCCTACTTACCAGTCGAATGGTATAACTGTAGCCGGGGGTAATGGGGCAGGTACCGCAGCAAACCAATTGAGCGATCCGTCATCTGTATATCTGGATGCCAGCGGAAATATTTATGTAGCAGACTTAAACAATAACCGCATTCAGAAGTTTCCTACTGGAAGTACTTCTGCTACTAATGGTGTAACGGTAGCAGGTGGCAATGGCCCGGGAGATTCATTAAATCAATTTCATTGGCCTAATGGCTTGTTTGTGGATAATAATAAGAATATATACGTATCAGATTATGCTAACGAGCGGATATTGAAATTCTACTCCGGTAGCAGTTCTGCTACCCGAGGGGCCATTGTAGCGGGAGGACATGCAAATGGTGGGAATATGAACCAATTTGCTCCACATGGGGTGTATGTGGATGGTAGCGGGAATATTTACGTGTCAAGTTTTAGCTTCGATTTTGTCTTGAAATTTCCGGCAGCCAGTACCTCAGCTACCTATGGTTTTATCGTGGCGGGCGGATATGGTGGAGGTGGGGATTCGGCGCAGCAGCTGAATTATCCAATGGATGTTTACATGGATGATAGTGCTAATTTATACGTGGTAGATGGCGGTAATAACAGGATCCAGAAATTCCCCGCCGGAAGTATAGAAGGCACGGATGGTGTGACAGTAGCCGGGGGTAATAATGCTGGTACAGCAGCAAACCAGTTAAATAATCCTACAGGTATTTTCGTGGACAGACATGGCAATATCTATGTAGCAGATTACGAAAATAACAGGATACAGGAATTTCCATCGGGAAGCACGTCTGCTACCAGCGGCATAACAGTCGCAGGTGGCAATGGTCAAGGAGATTCTGCAAATCAATTAAACCATCCCTCGGGTGTGTATGTAGATGAATATGGAAATCTCTACGTGGCAGATGACGGTAATAATCGCATTCAGAAATTCTATCTCGCACCTGCGGGCACCTATCTTCCTACAGCGCCGGGCACCTATACGGCCATCATAGACGGTGCGGGGGGCTGTATGGACACTGCAGCTGCAGTTATTGTCTATCCAAGCCCCAATCCAACTATCAACAGAATAGATGATACCCTCAGTACACAAAATTACTCAAGCTATCAATGGATGCTAAACGGACAGCCTATATTCGGCGCGACGACTCAAAATCTGGTAATCACTCAAAGTGGTATCTATTCAGTAGCTGTAAGTAATTCCTCCGGATGCAGTGATACTTCTACACCCAATGAGATCTATCCTACTGGTTTAATTGCCATCACTGACGGATGGGTGCATATCTATCCTAATCCTTCAATAGGTGCGATTCACATTTCTCTAAGTAGCCTCGCACATTCACTTAATATTTATGATGTAACAGGCAGGATTATTTATCAGACCTCTGCGATTTCCATAGAAACCGATTTAAATCTTCAAAACTTAGCTAAAGGCATCTACAATCTGGAGCTTAGTATCAATAATACAATAGTAAGAAAAAGCATTATTTTGGAATGATGCTATGGGTCTAACTATTAAGGGGCCCTCCTTCGGATTTACATTATTAACTTATTTGTGCTATATTTGCATTTATGGCTAATAATATTCCTTTGGGTTTTATGCTGGCGGGTGGTTCCCTGCCTGGCTGCATCACGCAGGCAAGGGCTTCGCTCACCATGACTATGTGCCTGACCAATGACGCACTTTTGGGTTTTTGCGGTACAAATACGCCGAGTTTTTTGGAGATTAATATAAGAAAAACAATGACTATCCGTATGTATACCTAG
>PLSN01000162.1:5879-20509 GCA_003165135.1 Bacteroidota bacterium | reverse complement strand
TCATCCTGCATGAGGATACACTCGTGGGCGGCATAGGCGGCGAGATAGCAGCATATATCTCAGAGCATCTTTTCTCCTCACTGGATGCGCCTGTGATGCGTGTGGCGTCGCTTGATACACCTGTGCCTTTCGCGCTATCGTTGGAGCGTAACTTCCTGCCTAAGGAAAGGTTTAAAGAGAAGTTGAGGGAGTTGGTGGAGTACTAATTTGAGNNAAATGGAATACAAAATTTATCTCTCACAAAATGCGAAAGCGCAAAAGATAATTTTTTGTCGGTGATGTTATACTTAAACACACAATGGTGAAAGAAGAAAAAAAAAGACCGATCAAGTCAGTCTTAAAATAGGGAGATAGTTTGTAACGTGTGAGGGAATCGAACCCTCGTTCAAAGATTAAAAGACTTTCTCCCTATTTTTGAATGTCTTTTGTCCTACCATTAGACGAACACGTCATTTTTATATACAAGCCTTTCGGCATTTATCCTCTGAGGGGATTCGAACCCCTACGCCGTAAACGGCACCTGACCCCAAATCAAGCATGTCTTCCATTCCAACACAAAGCCACTCAAACATATCAATAACTTTGCCATCGTTTAGAAAGTGACAAATTGTCAGTAGTAAGAACGTGGATGTAGTATACATGAACTATGTAAAGTCACTTTTTAGGGCTAGAACTATTCCCGATTAATGCACCCAATGTTCCTCCTAAGAAAGCTCCAACTGGACCTCCAACGGCTGCACCGACTGCAGTTCCTATTAATGCACCACCTGCTGTGTTATTGTTTTTGATTTCGGTTTTTTTCTTCTTTGATAGCGGTGCTTTTTTTACTCCATTTTTATTCCTGATAGTGCGTTTGTCTTTTGTGCCTTTTTCAATATTGCAACTAATACAAGCAGCATAAAGATTGTTCATGTGATCAGTTCCTCCTTTTGCTTGCGGGTGAGAGTGTTCAACATGCCAAGCACCTCTTTCACCTCGTTTTCCATAGTTTACTCTGCTCAATTTTTTATGACATAAATGGCAATAACCATCAGTCTTTTTATAAATAATATCTAGCTTCTCTTTTCCAAATCTTTCCATAATTATGAATTTTAGATGATAAAAAGAGAAAAATAGCCTTTCACTACGCAATGTATCTGCGCAATAGAATATTTAACAATTTTATTTTCCATCTAGGTATTCCTTAAATTGCATGCCTCAATGGCTGAAACCAAAAAACAGATCGCAACGCGAGTATTAGCTGATGCATTTCTGCATTATCCTCTGATGAAGTTTGCCTTTGAGGGGCATACTGAGGCGGAGCGCGCAGCTCTGCTGTTTAAACTATATACCGGATGTGTGTCTGCGGCTAAAATATATGGTGGGATACATACGACACCCGATGATCTCGGTGCTGTGATATGGCTGCCGGGACGGTACTTTCCATTGACACTGACCATGGAGATACGCAGCGGTATGTGGACGCTGCCTGTGCAGCTGGGGCAGAGAGCTACTCTCCGCCTGATGAGCCACGATAGAGAAAGCGAAGGCTGGATCAAAAAACATGCTGGACGCAATATGGGTTATATCTGGTGTGTGGGTGTATCGGTGCAGGCACGTGGACGGGGCTACAGCCGTGCTCTGATAGACGAGAGCATTGACCAGATGCGCCTGCTCGGCCTTAACGAATGCTGGCTGAAAACAGAAGATCCCAAGAATGTGACTATCTATGAGAAGCTGGGATTCACCCTGATGAACCACATGGTCGTCAAAAGCAGCAGCATTGACTCATGGGCCATGCGGAAGATGATATGATTTCCACTTTGAAATTTCACTATAATTTGCTATATTTGTCTTTAGTAATTAATAAAAGCAATATTAAATTCAATTATGCATATTTTAATTACTAATAATAAAATTATCTATGTGTAATGGATTGATTTGACGAAGTTTTAACATTTCCCCAAAAAGGGGGGTTAAGGTGGTAAAAAAGAAATTTTTATAATACATAAGTGAAAAAGGTGCATTTGAGCAAATCTCAAATAGTTTTATTATTGTAAAGCACGCAATTGCCTAATTATCAAATAAATACAACCAAAATTCAATAAAAAACGACGAAAAATCAAGCTCTTTTCGCCTGTATTTTCATTTTTCAGCCGAAAACGTTTATTTTGCGCTCCCTTTAAAAATAAATTATCAACATTAATATATGGCAGTAATAGGCAGTATCAGAAAACGTTCAGGACTTTTAGTAGGTGCTATCGCGCTCAGTATATTTCTCTTCCTCCTCGGAGATGCAGTGAATAACCAGTTCAGCGTGCTCGGCAAAAGCAGAAGCAATGATGCCGGCAGTGTGAACGGACAGAACATTTCATATCAGGACTACAGCAATCAGGTCAATGAGAATGTGAAGAACATGGAGGCTCAGTATAAGATGAGTGTGGGCGACCAGCAGCGCAATGCGGTGAGTCAGCAGACATGGGATGACCTGGTCAATAAGATCGTAATGGAAGATGCCAGCGCCAAGACAGGTGTAGTAGTATCTGATGATGAGATGGTATCGCTCACTACTACTGAGAATGCAAGCCCGATGATCAAGCAGCCATTCGGTGGTGAGAGGTTCAACCCGATGTATGTAAAGCAGTTTCTTGCGAACATTGATATCGATGAAAAAGGACAGGAGCCCGGCTACAAGAGAAAAGCATGGAACCAGCTCGTGAAAGAAGTGAAGAAAGGACAACTGCAAAATAAATATGCCGTCCTCGTAGCGAAGGGCGTGGGCAATGTGCCTAACTGGATGGCAGAAAACCTTTACTATGAGGCTAACAAATCAGCGGACTTCAAATATGTGGAGCTGCCTTATTCAGAAGTAAACGACAATGATATTAAATACACTGACGCTGACCTGAAAGACTACCTGGGCAAGAATGCAGCGAAGTTTACTGCACCTGACGAGACTCGCGTGATACGCTATGTGGCTTTCGACATCACACCATCATCTGTCGACTCAGCTACTGCCCTCAAAGGCCTGACCGACAAGCTGGATGAATTTAAAAAAGGGGAAAAGAAATCAGATGACTCACTTTTTGTAAAACTATATTCTGAAACATCGTTTGATGACCTGTACAGGACCAAGGACCAACTGGCGGGAAGCTCGATAGCTGACTCACTGTTCGGGTCTAAAGTAGGCACAGTGATAGGACCATATGTAGAAGGCAACACCTACAAATTCGCTAAAGTATCTGCACGCAAAATGATGTCTGACTCTGTCAAGGTAAAAGAGATCGTTTTCTCCTTTGCCAATGTAAAAACAGAAGCAGAACAAAAAACAAGGCTCGCACTGATCGATAGCTTGTATAAAGCGATCGACTCACTGCATGCTGACTTTGGTACGATAGCAGCACAGTATAGCGACGATCCTGCATCTAAACTGGCAGGAGGGGTGGTAGGCTGGGTGAAATTTGCAGATCCTCAGTATGATGAGTACTACAAGAGCATCGTATTTCACAATGGCGAGCCGGGCAAGGCATATAAGTATCTCGATGCAAATAACAACCTGATCAAGTTCGTGGAAATAGCCGAAGAGAAACCAAGCAAGGCTGGTATCAAAGTGGCCTACTTCACACGTTCTATCATCCCTAGTCAGGAAACTGAGAACGAAATTTACAGCCATGTGACACAGTTTGTCTCTACTACATCTACTGAAGATAAGTTTCTGGCATACATCAAGTCTCATGAGAAAGATGTAAAGACCGCAGTGAATATCACCAAAGGCAGCTACGATGTGATGGGCCTCGGCAGCGCCCGCTCACTGGTCAAATGGGTATATAGCGCCAAGAGAGGCGATGTATCTCCGATCATTTCTCTCGGTAGTTCTACTAATGACAGGAAGCACATCATCGCATATCTGGAGTCTGTGACCGGCAAAGGAACACCTGATCTGGAGTCAGTGAAATCTGCCGTGAAGTCTGCTTATCTGCAGGATAAAAAATATGAACTGCTGGCCAAAAAGATCACAGATGCTAAAGCAAGCAATATAGATGACCTCGCAGCTAAACTGGGTAAAGCAGCGATCGAAGCAGACAAGGTGACATTCCTCAATACTAATCTGCCTACAGGCAATGAGCCTGCTGTAGCTGCTACAGGTGTAGCACTAGCACAAGGCAAAATGTCAGGACCTGTCAAAGGAAACGGCGGTGTATTTGTGGTGCAGAAGATCAATGGCGTCGATCCTCCTAAACCTACTGACCTGACCCAGCAAGCCATGATGCTGAAACAAAACTCATACATGAAAGCCAGGGCTGCCAGTGAAGCACTGAAGAAACTGGCTAAGATAGATGACAACCGTCTGAACTTCGAAGGCGGCAACTAATAGCCGATAAGAATATAAAAAGCCCCGTATTTATGGGGCTTTTTGCTTCTCAGGGATAACCCGTTAAGGGTTTGAAACCCTTAACGGGTTTTTGAAAACCATTAAATAATGTTACAGTATCTTTTGCTATAAACTATTTACCTTTGTGTTTCGTTACAACCAATATGTCAGTCACAGATCCTATCATCAATAAAGTAGCCCAGAAGGCCATAGTCACACTGGACCTCGCGGATCTATTTCCGAAGCAAGAGGCGATTGTGGTCATTGACCTGAAGGATTATCTCTTCAAAGGTCTGATCCTTCGTGAGGCTGACTTTCGCGAGCAGGTGAAGAACACTGATTGGTCGGCCTATCAGGATAAGTATGTGGTGATACACTCTTCGGTAGATGCCATAGTGCCTGTGTGGGCATATATGGTGCTCTCCGCTGAACTGACGCCATATGCTAAAGACATCGCCAATGCATCTCCCGATCATGCTGTAGATATATTTATGTATCGCGCCATAGAGAAGATCAATGCGGAGGACTATGCAGGACAGCGTGTGGTCATCAAAGGCTGCGGAGACAGACAGATCGACAGTGCGGCATTCGTCTATATCACTAATAAACTTGCACCAACAGCACGCGCCATCATGTATGGTGAACCATGCTCTATGGTGCCTGTATATAAGAAGTCATTGTGATTGCTACCTTTGCGGCGTTTATTTTTTATACCAGATCCTTATTGACCATTGGCTAAGAAACTCATACTACCACTTTTCATTATTATAACCCTGGCAGCAGGTCTGGCCTCAGCCACGATATACGAGATCTCAAAGCCCAAGCCATACAATGTCTTTGATGAGACACGTCAGGAAACTCCACGGCTCAATCTGGTAGGAGATAGCATGACCTTGCAGGCCCATACACTTAGGGTGGAAGGGGAATTATATTTCGCCGGTGAACGTGTACCACTCGAAGATCCGGATGTACGGGAGCGTCTCGACCGGGAGCTACTCATCAATCTCTATCGCCACTCTAATACTATTTTGGATATGAAGTTGGCTAACAGATTTTTTCCTGAGATCGAAAAGATAATGATCGATGAAGGTGTACCGACCGACTTTAAGTATATGCCGATGATAGAAAGTGATTTCAGAGATGCATACTCCAATGCAGGTGCGAGTGGCTTCTGGCAGTTCGTACCCGCTACTGCTAAACAATATGGTCTCGAGGTCAATGATAAAATAGATGAACGATATAATGTCGAAAGATCAACCCGTGCTGCATGTACTTATTTGAAAGCGGCTAAAGAAAGGCTCGGCTCATGGACTGCTGCTGCTGCTTCGTATGATTTCGGAATGGAAGGCATAGCTAGTAAGATGCAGTCACAGCACACATCTAATTATTATGACCTGTGGATCACTATTGAGACCTCACGATATGTATTCAGGATGCTGGCTATGAAGGTCATCATGGGTAATCCAGAGAAGGCAGGTTATCATCTCACTGATGACGACCTCTATCAGCCATTCCAATATCAGACGGTAGAAGTAGATACTACAGTGAATGATCTCGCTAATTTTGCAGAACAGTTTGGTTTGAAGTATAAAGAACTGAAGATCCTCAACTCATGGATGCGAAACTCAAGCCTACCCAATGCAGCGCATAAGACCTATCAGGTCAGGATAGTGCAGAAGTAAAACTTTATTTATCAGTGATGCCAGCTATGATTACTTTGAGTGTTTTGGTATCTATAGAATCAAGTTCTGACTTATCGTATATAGTCAACAGATACACTTCTTTGTTTTCAGTTACGATATAGGTAATGACTCTTGCACCGCCGCTCTTTCCTTTGCCTTTGCTTTTAATACTAAGCCTGATTTTGTATGTATCATTGCCAAGTGGGGTGCCCGTAGTTGGTTGTTTAGAAAGAATATCATTAAGATCAGCAAGTTCTTTTATGAGAGATGGATATTTCCTGATAAGGCGTTTGACTTCTTTCTTAAATTTCTCAATAGGGATAATATTATAACTCATTCAGAAAATCCTTTAGCGTTTGCTTTTTTGACTTTGATTTTCTCAACACAGCGACCTGATCGAAGGCTTCTTTCAGGTCAGATTTAATTTTCAGGGTTTGCTCGTAGTGCTTTAATTTAGCTACTACTTTTTTCCAATCAGTCAACGGCAACTGAACAGATTGGGTCTTTCCCTCGCTATCGCTTACATATTGAATGTCTATCTTCATATAGCGAATTTAAGATTTTTTTAGGATGACTAAAAATGCAGCTATTATACTCTCTTGATCTGAGCACCGATCGAATTGAGCCGGCCGTCTATGTTTTGGTAGCCGCGATCTATCTGATCGATGTTATTGATGGTGGACTTGCCATCAGCAGAGAGTGCAGCGATGAGTAGTGATACACCTGCACGTATATCAGGCGATGACATCGTGATACCGCGCAGGTTGTATTCTCGGTTAAGGCCTATCACGCTGGCGCGGTGCGGATCGCAGAGAATGATCTGAGCGCCCATGTCGATGAGCTTATCTACGAAGAATAGGCGCGACTCAAACATCTTCTGATGGATCAGAACCGAGCCTTTGGCTTGCGTAGCGACGACGAGTACAATGCTGATTAAGTCAGGAGTGAAGAGCGGCCAGGGCCCGTCAGCTACAGTCAATATAGAGCCATCAATGAAGCGTGATATTTCATAGCGGTCCTGTGCCGGGATATAGATGTCGTCACCTTTTAGTTCCATCGCTATGCCGAGCTTTTGAAATACAGGAAGGATATTGCCAAGGTGCTCCAGTCCGCAGCCTTTGATATGTATCTCTGACTGCGTCATGGCAGCAAGGCCAATGAATGAGCCGATCTCTATCATGTCGGGCAGCATACGGTGCTCTGTGCCTCCTAGCGCATCTACTCCATCTATGTGCAGCAGATTAGAACCGATGCCGCTGATCTTGGCACCCATATGATTGAGCATAGCGCAGAGTTGTTGGAGGTATGGTTCGCAGGCTGCGTTGTAGATAGTCGTTTTGCCTTTGGCCATCACAGCGGTCATGACGATGTTTGCAGTACCGGTGACTGATGGTTCATCGAGGAGGATATGAGTGCCTCGGAGATGATCCGCTTTGATAGAATAGAAGCTTTCTTCTGAGTCAAAGTTGAATTCTGCACCTAAGCGCTCAAAACCTAAGAAGTGAGTATCAAGTCTGCGGCGGCCTATCTTGTCGCCACCGGGTTTGGGCATGTAGGCTTTTTTGAATCGCGTTAGGAGCGGACCTATTATCATGATTGAACCACGTAGTGCAGCTCCTTTCTTGCGAAAGGAATCTGACTGCAGGTATTCCAGATTGATATCATCAGCCTGGAAAGTATAAGTGTCCTCATTGATGCGCTCGACCTTTACGCCCATGTCTTTGAGGATATCAATAAGCAGATTGACATCGCGTATATCAGGGATATTGCTGATGATCATTTTCTCAGGGGTGAGCAGTACTGCGCAGAGTATCTGCAGGGCTTCGTTCTTGGCACCCTGTGGAGTGATGCCGCCCTTCAGTTTTCTGCCACCTGTGACTTCAAATGAGTTTGCCATGAAAGAGTTTGAGTTTTAGTATTGAGTATTTAGACTAATACAAATGAACGCAAATCATAAATCATAAATCATAAATCATAAATCATAGTAACCACAGGAGCATGTGGAGTGTATGGATTTTAAGCCCCTGTCTTTTTGTGATGGTCGCGCTTGATGAGATAGTAGAGGGTCTTCATGTATTCATTATTCAGCCCGATCAGGCCGTATTCATTTTGCCACCATAGGTCCTCGTCAAAGTCTGAAGCATGCGCGCCTCGCATGAGGACTGTGATACCCTCTGCAGCAAAGCGCTTCTTATACACGCTTCCTGCGCGTCGGGTATGAAATAAACTGGTGACAACGATGAGCTTTTTGATCTGATGCTGCTTACAATAGCCGAGTATGGTATCTGCCTCTTCGCGGGTACTCGTTCCGTAGTGCAAGACAGTGACTAATGAATGGGCGACTCCGTTTCGGATGACATTCTTTTTGCAGAGGTCACTCTCGTAGACTGTATCGCCGAGTATGAGGAATAGCTGTTCCAGATTGCCGCCGGGGCATATGATATGTTTGGCATAGCCTTCTTTGTATAGTCTGGCACCTTCGTTGCCTCTGTCAAAAGCACTACCAGACAGGACCACCATGAGGTCAGCTTTCTCAGGAGCATCCTGCCTGATCAGAAAGTTGGAGAAAGAGCTCAGTATGGTCGTCTTTAATATAATGCCTACTGAGACTAGCATGATGCAAAAAATGATAAAAGCCAGAGATCTTCTCATCAGACTTTACTATTCAGCCAGTTGATGATCTCGACGAAAACCTTTTCACGTTCAGCTGCCGGTTCATTGTGTACCTCATGATAGAAGCCCGGTAGCGATTTGAAGGTGATAAGGTTCTTAGGTGCATTAGCGACGAATTGCTCTGAGCCGCTATGTGCAATTAGCTTGTCATCCGTGCCATGCAGTATGATCAGCGACACGGTAAGTTCTGATGCGTGTTCGATGGCCCATGCACCGGCATTGTATGTTTCAAAGAAAGTACCTGCACGTGCAGTATTATGGACCAACGGGTCAGTTTCGTATTTGCGTACTTCTTCTTTATCACGGGATAGTGAGCTGGTATCCAGATCAGCTTTCTCTGGCCATTTCGGATAGATATTCTTCATGACCTTTGCCAGCATTAGTTTAAAGGCAGGCGGTTCGAAACCCAGCTTCAGCCATGGAGCGGTGGCGACTGCGCCATTTATCTTTGGCTTTCGGCGGAGTACATAGTTGAGCACCATATTGCCGCCCATGCTGTGCCCATAGAGGAATTTCGGCACACCGGGAAAACGTTTCTCGGCTTCTTCAAGTAATATTTTGATGGAATTAAGGCTCGCCTCCAGGCTTGGTGAGTAGCCGCGTGGCCCTTCGCTCTTACCATGTCCGAACTGGTCCAGTGCCAGCACTGCATATCCTTCTCGGCCCAGTCGCTCTGCCACATGAGCAAAGCGTCCACCATGCTCCGCAAAACCATGCACGATACATACGACTGCTTTGACCTGTGCAGGCTTCCAACCCTGTGCATATAGTTTAGTTCCTTCCTGGGTCCAGTTCCATTCGAAATGATCCATACATTTATATTTTTAGGTTTGAATGATTTATCCTATCATTTCAAATGTAGAAATTATCTTTGAAAACTATATTTCATATTAGCCCTAACTCTCTAAGACATGAAAAGAAACATGATAATCATAATAGTAATACTGATCGCTATCCCGGTTTTATATGTGGGTGGCCTTATTCTTTTGGCCACACTGACCAAATACAAACCTGCCGCGATGGAGGAAGTGCAGGTGATAGGCAATAACAACAAGCCGATCACGGACAGCACATTCACCTTTATGACATGGAATATCGGCTACTGCGCAGAGGGTGCTGAGACTGACTTTTTCTACGACAGCGGTGTAGGGGTCATAGCTCCTGAGTCTCTAGTCAAAAAGTACACTGCTGGGGTCTATCAGACCATCAAGGAAAATGGCGATGCGGATTTTATTTTTATACAGGAGGCCGACCGCAAAGGCAAGCGCAGCTGGAATAATGATGAGGTGGCAGGAATCACATCTAAGCTCCCTGACCACAATTATGCTTTTGCGGTCAACTATGATGTGAAGTACCTGCCATTCCCTTGGACAGAACCACTAGGGAGGATTTATGGCGGACTGCTGACCCTGAGTAAGTTTAAGCCGACGGAGTGTACTCGTGTATCCTTGCCGAATATCACGGACTGGCCGCGCCGGATATTTTATCTCGAGCGTTGTCTGATGCTGCAGCGATATCCTCTGGCCAATGGCAAAGACCTCGTAGTGATCAATACCCACTTTGAAGCGTATGATGATGGTGGTGTCAAAAGAGCAGAAATGGCCGTCACCAAAAAACTAATGGAAGCTGAATATGCCAAAGGAAATTATGTGGTACTAGGCGGTGACTGGAATATAGCTCCACCGGACTTTAACATCCATAAATGGGAGAAAGTGAAGCTACTGGATATACTCTATACCCTCAATAATGATCCAAACTATATACCAGGATGGAAATATGTGTATGATGGCAATACCCCATCCAACCGCAAGAATGACCATCCTTTTGACGAGACCACATATACTACGGTCATTGATTATTTTTTCATCTCGCCTAATATTGAGGTAGAAGATATACATGGCATCAATGCTGGCTTCAAATACTCTGATCACAATCCTGTAAGGATGAAGATCAAGCTGAAGCAATAGAATCTTTAGCGTAACCCGTAAAGGGTTTGAAACCCTTTACGGGTTGAAATAGGTGGTATGTAATAAAATACAATCCTTGGCCATCCGTCTTTGTATTAGTCTAAATACTAAGTACTAAATACTCACTACTAAATTATGGCAAAAGTAATCCTCATTACAGGCGCATCATCCGGCATAGGCAAGGCAACCGCAAAACTACTCGCATCAAAGGGACACACAGTTTATGGCGCAGCCCGTAGGGTGGACAAAATGCAGGATCTCAAGGCCGCAGGTGTCAAGCTCATTGCAATGGATGTGACTGTCGAGGAGTCAATGGCCAAAGGTGTGCAGGAAATCCTTCAAACAGAAAAACGTATTGATGTGCTGGTAAACAACGCTGGCTATGGCTCTTACGGTTCGCTGGAAGAAGTGCCAATCTCCGAAGCTAAATACCAGTTTGAAGTAAATATTTTCGGACTTGCGAGGTTAACTCAACTAGTACTCCCTACTATGCGCGCTCAGCATAGCGGAACTATTATCAATATTTCCTCTATCGGCGGCAAGATCGGCGAGCCGCACGGCGTCTGGTATCATGCAACCAAGTTCGCTGTCGAGGGCCTTAGTGATAGCCTTCGTATGGAACTGAAGCAATTCGGCATAGATGTCGTGGTCATAGAGCCCGGAGCTATCAAGACTGAATGGACTGAAATAGCCCGCCAGAACCTGCTCAAAGTGTCCGGCAATGGACCGTACAAAAACCTGGCACAAAAGCATGCTAAGATGTTTGAAAATGCCGATAATATGGGCTCTGATCCTATAGTCATCGCCAAGGCAATCGATTGCGCCATCTCTGCATCCAAACCAAAGACAAGATATGCTGTAGGCGGAGGTGCTAAACCGATCTTATTCCTGAGAAAAGTCTTATCAGACAGGATGTTTGACAGCTTCTTTCTCGGTATCATAAACCGCGCTAAGTAGTTATCTCTCGTTTACTTTCTGCTTGATCATAGACACCAGGACATCTATGGCTTTCAGGTTTTCGCCGCCCTGCGGCATGATGATATCGGCAAATTTCTTGGTAGGCTCGATAAACAAATCATGCATAGCTTTGACCACTTCATAGCGGTTTAGTATCTCATCTATGGTGCGCCCTCGCTCCACCATATCCCGGCGTATGATCCGCATCAGCCTGTCATCCGAGTCTGCATCTACAAACACTTTGATATTGCATAGCTCCCTGACCTGTGGATCGGTAAAGAGCAATATGCCCTCTACGATCACCACATGACGAGGTTTGACAGTGACCGTCTTTGGCTGGCGGGTGGACGTGATGTAGTCATAGGTAGGCTCCTGAATGGTTTTGCCGGCCTTGACATCCCTCAGGTGACTGACCAGCAGCTCAAATTCTATCGCATCCGGGTGGTCAAAATTGACTAGCTGACGTTCTTCGAGGGGGATATCTGAATTGTCCCTGTAGTATTGGTCCTGAGAGATAATCGCCACTTCTTTGTCCGTAAGATTCTCCATGATTCGTCTTACCACGGTCGTTTTTCCTGATCCGGAGCCCCCGGCTATACCTATTATGATGCTTTCCATATAGATTTAAAGGTAGAAAATTAGCCATACATAGCAATAGTGCCGTCTGAAGGGCAAAAGGCTTATGAACCTTTAACAAGTGTTTTTTGAGGCTATCTGCTATTTATTTAGTAAATTTGCCTCAAAATAAAGATCATGTTTGGATTAGGCACACCCGAGATAGTATTGATACTTATCGTAGTGTTAGTTCTTTTTGGTGGCAAGAAAATTCCTGAATTGATGCGTGGCCTCGGCGAGGGCGTGAGGGAGTTTAATGCTGCTAAGGCTAACATCAAGACCGAAATAGAAGAAGGTATGAAGAAAGAAAAGCCTTCTCAAGTTCCGCCTTCGGACAATAAGTAATATTTAATACCGTCAAATCATATTTTGGATGCTTACGCTATTTCTATAATAGGTAAGTGTCCATTTTATTTTATAGCATTGCATCAGTAACCCCTAAATCCCCTAAAGGGGACTTTAACAGCCTAATCAATTTGTATTTAAGCCCCCTTCAGGGGGTTTGGGGGTAAAAGACAAGGAAATGTACAAAACACTCGCAGAGATACAATCAGCTATAAGCTCCGGTCAGACCTCGGTCAAAGCACTGGTAGAAGGATATTTGTCCAATATCGACAAGAACAAACACCTCAATGCTTTTCTTGAGGTCTTCGCTGATGAGGCAGTGATACGTGCGGAAGAACTCGATCTCAAAGTTGCATCAAAAGCTCCAAAGGGCAAGCTGTTTGGTCTCGTGATAGGCATCAAAGATAACATCTGCTACCGCGGGCATAAGGTATCTGCCGGGTCTAAAATACTCGAAGGCTTTGAATCCATATGTTCTGCTACTGTCGTCGAGCGACTGCTGGCAGAAGACGCCGTCATCATAGGCCGCCTCAATTGCGATGAGTTTGCGATGGGCTCCAGCAATGAGAACTCTGCATACGGGCCGGTACTCAATGCACTCGACAACTCCCGTGTACCGGGGGGGTCATCAGGAGGATCGGCAGTAGCGGTACAGGCCGGTTTATGCCATGCCTCACTTGGTTCTGACACAGGCGGATCGATACGTCAGCCCGCATCTTTCTGTGGAGTAGTCGGCTATAAACCTACCTACGGTCGTGTATCGCGCTACGGCCTTATTGCTTATGCTTCGTCCTTTGACCAAATAGGCCCGTTCACTCATTCAGTCGAGGACAATGCCCTCATCATGGAGGTGCTCGCAGGAGCTGATGACTATGACAGTACGGCTTCGTCTAAACCCGTATCTGAGTATTCCAAAGAACAATTTTCAGGCAAAGCCAAAATAGCCGTACTCAAAAATACCGTCGATCACAAAGGCATCAATCCTGAGGTCAGGGCCGAGACAGAGAAGGTCATCGAAGGACTGAAATCAAATGGACATACTGTCGACGTTGTTAATTTTGACCTTACGGATTACCTTATCCCTGTTTATTATGTCCTCTCTACCGCCGAGGCTTCGTCTAATCTTGCTCGCTTTGACGGAGTGCATTATGGCTACCGTTCTCCGCGCTCTACGGATATGGAGAGCGTGTACAAACTCAGCCGTACCGAGGGTTTCGGAAAGGAGGTCAAGAACCGCATCATGCTCGGCACTTTCGTGCTCAGCGCCGGATATTATGATGCCTACTATTCCCGTGCTCAGAAGGTCCGTCGCCGACTCAGCGAGCAGATCAGCGAGATATTCAGGAGCTACGATTTCATCCTCATGCCTACTGCACCGAGTGTAGCATTCAAATTCGGTGAAAAGACAAGCGACCCTACAGAAATGTACCTTGCAGACATCTACACCGTACTCGCCAATCTGGTCGGTACTCCCGCTATATCACTACCTCTGGCAAAGAACTCAGAAGGTTTGCCTATCGGTATCCAACTCATGGCTGAGAAGTTTGAAGACGGCAAACTGTTTGCTTTCTCCAGAACACTCTAATATCATTTAGACTCTGTCACGCTGAGCGAAGCCGAAGCGCGACTCATCAGTGTCTGTCATAGGTTCGGCTACGCTCACTATGACAATGACTACTAGCCTCCCAACTCAGCATATTTCTCCAGTATCCATGCCTTGTCTGCTATATTGGAAGCTCCTTCGATCGCCTTTTTCAGATTAGCCATTTGCGTTTTATTTTTCACATCAGCGCGAAACAGTTTCATCGTAAAACGGGCAAAATTCCCATAGTTCACCTGGTTTTGTTCTGATATCAGTTTCTTGCGGCGCAGCAGGATCCGGAAACTTTCCTTAAGCGATTGCAGCGGCTGGTATTCGCCCAGTTCATAGTAGGTCTTCATCAGGGTGGTCTTGGAGTCAAGGAGGTAGAAGATATCATTGTACTCTACACTCTGCAGGAGCTGTAGTACCTTGTCATATTTCTTTGTAGCGAAATAAAT
>PLSN01000162.1:0-5851 GCA_003165135.1 Bacteroidota bacterium | reverse complement strand
CCGTCTTCGAGCAGCAGGCCGCGAAGCAGGGCGTCTTTATATAGTCCGAATATCTCCGCCTGATAGCCTGCCTTGCCTTTGTTTATCTTTCTGATGCAGTAGTTGAGCGCGAAGGCGAATACTTCTTTCTGCGTATCGATCTGCAGGATGGCAGAGTGAGTAAAGAGCAGCTCCTTGAGCCGGGCAAAGTGCTGCTCCTCGTCAGGCTCGATGAGCGTGAGGATGACGTGATAGTAGATATCTACCACAGGAGTGTCGAGCGGCTTCTCCTTCAGGTGTGCCAGTATCTGAGGCAGCAGTATCGACTCATCGCTTAGGTTCAGAAAGTGCTTGTAGTGCAGGATCGCCGCACTGTAGCGGAGTTTATTGATGAAGTAATAAGTATCAAGCCCACGCACGGTTTCGACCAGGTTCTTTTCCGTGGTTCTCTGCTTCCGGTTTTCGAGAAAGATGTTCTCCTGAATATTGAGCCTGAAGCTGTGGAAGTAATAGTCGCTGTCCCGATAGGGTTGCTTCTCCAGCTTATTGATAGCATGAAGATATGGCTCGGTAAAATGCTTGGCGAGGCCCATATTATTGTATGCATCGAGCAGATAATATAGTTCATCGGGGCCATTGGACCGGATATGCTCCATGGCTATGAATGTCTCAGCCTTCTTGAGCAGGTCTGATAGCAGGCGTGCGAAATGCAGATTGGTAAAGGGTTTAGTACCATATACTTTTTTCCAGATCTTCAGCCTGTCGAGCTCATCAGTGGTCCCTGATTTATAAAAGGGCAGAAGGTAAGCATAAAGCTTTATGAGCTTTTCATCTTCGTTGTGGTATGGAGATGCGATGAACTTAGTGAACCTGTTAAGCTGATAGACGTTCAGTTTACTGAGTAGAAGATGGAGTTTTGTATCCTGCATTTATTTTCACTTATACATATAAATAATCCATATTTGGCAGTATAAGTGCCACTAGTGCCAAAACACTAAAAATCTAATTATGTATTCGTTAAACATAATGAAAATTGATATTCTTGAAAATAAATATGCATAATTGAATTTTATCTTGCCGTAATAAGTTATTTAATACAAATATAGCTATTTTTATTTTATTTCCAAAGATCAGAGCGGCGGAGATAGATTCATTTTGTTTAATTCTATGTGCCGGCACTTCATTATTCTCCGTATAAAAGTAAATAAAATCTTCTTAATTATCAATTATCCATTGTCAATTATCAATTATTTTTCCGGTTCACCCGTGCCACCCATCTGGGCAATACGATAGCGCCGATGCCCAAATAAAGGTAAAAATTGAATAATCTCCATACGATGGCCACGGCAGATGCCAGTCCGGCAGGCAGATAGTCACAGTTCAGCGCCATAAACGATAGCTCGGATATGCCGCTGCCACCTGGTGTAGCAGGTATCATGATAATGACACGCAGCACACATTGACGGGCGAATACCTCGAGCTGGTTCCACTCTATTGCAGAAAATGTCCAGATCAGTACATTGGCGAGGGCATAGCGGGCACACCAGGATATAGTGGTAGCGATAAATATCTTGAATAAAAAGCCCCAGCCTTGAGTCTTAAACTCCTGCGAGGTCATCCAAATCTCCTCGCCCAGCAGGGCTATCTGCAGGCTCCATCTATGCAACCATTTGATCTCAGACACCTGCCTAAAGAATCCGCGCGCCCAGTCCGGCCTTACAAAAATGCCAAAGCCCAGCAGGCCACCTATCACCGCTACTACAATGAAGCCTATCCATACATACTCCCCCATTGCCCGAAATGCGGTAAAAATATTGTGATGCCCCAGGTCGCTACATGTAGCAGACAGGTCAAACATGCGAGGGCCAATAAGTAGAAATAACAAACTGAATACAGTGACAAAAGCGAGATTGTCCAGATAGGAGCAGAGCATGATGATGGATGCCCCTTTGCCAAAGCTGACCTTTTCTTTTTTGAGAATAAACAAGGCCAATGTGATGCCGCCTACCGATGCCGGTGTGACCGCAGAGCCAAATTCCCAGAGCAGGATGATCTCGAGGCATTTGAAGAAAGACAGTCGGCGGTCAGTCAGCTGCCATATGCGATATATATATGCCAGATCCCTCAGGGATACCATCAGTATAGCCAGCAGCAGGCCATATAGCAGGTGCCTTGACAGCGGTATCTGTGCCAGTTTCGACGCATCTATCTTTGATACCACCACGACCAGATAGACAGAGACCGCTATACCTATCGACACAGGCAGCATTACTCTCCTGAGCGAGAACTGGGATAAGGGGCTTTGAGGAGAAGTGTCTGCCATGCGATAGATAGATTAACCCTCAAAGGGTTTAAAACCCTTTGAGAGTTTGATAATTGCCTATACTTTCTCTACTACCACGGCTGTACCATAGGCCAGTACCTCAGTGATACCTGCCATGACATCATTCGCATCGTAGCGCATATTGATCACGGCATTCGCGCCCTGATCGCGGGCGTGTTTGACCATTAGCTCATAGGCCTCTTCGCGTGCCCTCTCGCAGAGCTCGGTATAGATGGAGTTTTGCCCGCCAAATATGGCCAGTATGCCGCCGGCAAAATTGCCCACTATACTACGAGAACGTACAGTGATGCCGCGGACCAATCCTAACTGTTTAGTGACACGGTAGCCATCCAGTGAGGTGCTGGTGGTGATGAGTAGTTCTGCCATAAAAATTGATCATTGTTTGAATAAAGGTAATTATTCAAAGCGGATTATACCTCTTCAGGGAGTATTTTCTCCTCATCGGTCTTGATGCGTATCCAGAAATTATTGTAGCCCTCGCCGACCACGATGGTGAGCAGCTGCTCCTGTATCAGCTCCAGCATAGACAGGAATGTAAAGATGGCGTGTATCCGGTTTTCGACCTTATCAAATATCCGCTCGAATGCGACCTGGTTCTCCGATCTGACCAGCTCACGAAGCACCATTTTTTCACCCTCTATGGTATAGGCAGGTGTCTGCACGGTATGAACGGGTTTATTTCGCTGGCGCTCTACGCGCTCTACTACAGTCTGAAAGGCCTTCAGCAGGCGAAACATAGTGAGAGACTGCATCTCATATTCTGTCTCAAAGAGGGCTGCGATCTCAGACATCTCCCCGGTTATATTGCCGCGGCGGGTGATGCTCTGGCGGTCGTCTTCCATTCGGCGAAGCATCTCAGTAGCTTCTTTGTATTTCTTGTATTCGATGAGGCGGTTGACCAGTTCATCTCTGGGGTCTATCTCCTGTCCTGTCTGCGGGTCGACTTCCTTGCGCGGCAGGAGCAGCTTGGCCTTGATACGCATCAGGGTGGCTGCTACCAGTATGAATTCGCTCGCGAGCTCGATATTGAGATGCTCCATCGAGTGGATGTAGGTCAGAAAGTCTGTCGTGATCTTGAAGATGGGTATATCGTAAATGTCCAACTCATCGCGCTCTATGAAGAACAGCAACAGGTCGAACGGACCCTCAAATTGGGGCAGTTTGATAGAGTATGTTTCGTCTTTTACAGCCATGTCCTCCGGTTAAAGGGACACGAATTTACAGTAATTGTGCATGATTTCAAGCACATTTTGACGAGATGCTTATCTTATCCGGATAGCGGGATCACAGTACACCTGACAGACGCAGGATATTGACCATGGAAATCGCTATTACGGCATTGGCCGCGGTAAGGAGCATTACTATGACAGCTTGTTTGATAATGGTAGAGTACATATTGGGTTGATTTTAATACTTAATTATACGACCCGACCATAAAAAGGTTGTACTTTACATATTAAATTTTGTATTTTAACAATTGGGGGATGAGCAAGAATCAGCTTTGAAAAATTTTTACCTGTGGTCGGTATTGTCAACGATCCACTAAAATAGATAGAAATTCCCGTGATTATATATCTTTTAAACTACGAGAAGACCTCAAAAAGAGGCGTGAATTTTCCGCGCACAAGGAGTGGTAATAGAATAGCTTTAATCTCTGTTCTCATTTTATTTGTTTTTGTATTACTGCTGCTGCGTAGCACAGGTATTCGGATGTATCCCCCTCCGGTCTAAGTTTCCAACCACAAGTGTTCGGAACATGCTTAAAGTGCCCACTGTATGCCGATTTACCACCTCTAACTCCTCCTAAAACAGAGGAGAACCAATACAAATACAGCGTGGCTAGAGGTAAAACTGGCGTGGCTGTTAGCTCTCCTCCTTGGATAAGAGGAGCTGGAGGTGGTTTGAATCTACCGTCAGGTCTGCGTTCGAGTGTGGTTTCGAACACTATTGGGTTACACCTTAGACCTAAATATGAGGTAAGCTTTTAGCTTACTATAAACAAATATAAGACTAAGCAAGTTGAAAACTTGCAAGATTAAAGGCCGAAGATACAATCCTTCGACCAGTGAGGGCAAGATTTTACTTCTGCTTTGCTATCATTGCTAACATAAAATAATTTGCGGGGAAATTGATTTTCGAACGAGCCTGAAACCCAGTAATGACGGTCTTTTTTTATTATTGCGAAAACCAATTCGAAAATCAAACCTGCCGACATGCCTGTATGCTAATACCTGCAACGGTTTCACGTCTGCCTGCATTTTCTTTCCGACCGATAAACAATGGTATTGAGCGATTTCACTGAAACAGGCCCATCAGCTGGGACGGCGCAGGTTTGCGATTTAGATAAATTATGCTATATTTGCATTATTGACACAATAATGCTCTTTGTATTTTGTTGGCTACCCGATCAGACACTTTCTGATTCGACAGGGAGTGTGAAAATAAAATCAGTACCGCCGGAAGGGTTGGGTTGGTTTCTGATCTTGCCTCCCATACGCTCGACTATCTTACGGCATATCGATAGCCCGATACCTGTACCCTGATACTGGCCGTTATTGTGCAGGCGGGTAAACATATCAAAGACGTCGGTCTTGTATTTGTCATCTATACCGATACCATTGTCAGATATGGTGAACTCATACATATCGCCCTGCCTCTGAAATGATATCCTGATGATCGGTACCTCAGATTCATTGTACTTGATACCGTTGGATATGAGGTTTTGAAATAGCTGTATGAGCAGGGTGCGGCTGCCTCTCACCACGGGCAGGTCAGGGCAGTCGATGAGGGCCTTCTTGGCAGTGATGGTGAGTTTGATATTCTCTACCGCCTGATGAAAGATATGGTTCAGGCCCAGATCAGATATGTCCTGTGAGCTATTGACCTTAGAGAACTCCAATATACCTGTGATCATATCGTACATGCGGCGTCCGCCTTCTTTGAGATAGGAGATGTATTCATGTTCGCTGTCGCTGAGCTTGCCTTTGAGGCTCATCTCGAGCAGTGTAGCGTAGGAGACTATAGCGCGGACCGGCTCGCGGAGGTCATGGGATGCGGCATGAGCGAACTGCTTGAGGTCATCATTGCTCTCTTCGAGTTTGTGTACATAGATCTCGATCTCGGCATTTTTTTGCTTGAGCAGTTCGGTTTCTTTTTCCTGCTGCTTCTGTTCGTATTCATGCTCAGTGGCCGTGATCGCGAGCAGCTTATCGAGCTTGAAGTTGTCGAGTAGTGACTGGCTATATTTCTCCTGATAGATGAGTGCATCAGCGTGTTTGCCCACATTTTTGTAGGCCCTTGACAGCAGGCGATATATCTTAGAGAGATTGAGCGTAGAACCAATAAGCTCATAGAGTTTGATAGCCTCAAGATAAGAGCTTATGGACTCTACGTATCTGCTAAACTCTGCATAGGCCTCACCTATCTCAAAATAGTAGGCCGCCTGAAATTGCGGATTACCATTGGTGAACAGGATAGGATGTGCCTTTTCAAAAAAAGCAAATGCCTTTTCGCTATCCTGTAGCTTGG
>PLSN01000273.1:915-7315 GCA_003165135.1 Bacteroidota bacterium | reverse complement strand
CATGCAGGAGGAGGGTAAAGTTGAATACCCGGTAGACATGATGGCGGTACTTATCATAGTCGACATTCAGCTCGCTGCGATGCTGCTTCAGTATATCGTCGATAAGGGTATTCCGCTCTATCATATAGTGAATGTAAATAATATAATTGCAAAAACAAATGTCGACAGTTCAGGATAAACGGTATCAGGCAAAATTCCGTTCAATGAAATACTATTAGAAGATATTTTCCGGCATATTATCCTGACGGCACAAAACACTGCATTAGTCCGGGGAGAAACTTTACCCAAGAAACAAAATTACTTTCAAAAAACAAAATATCATGTTGATTACGCAGAATATAGCAATATCAGTGACTGAGCATTTACTTGCGACTCATAGCTCATGACTCACATCTCTTTTACGTCCTCGGTTTAAAGAATACCATACCGGCTCCGCCTATCAGTAGAAAGACCGTACCGGCATATAGAGCGAAGTAAGTTGAGTTTTGAGTGATGTGGATGACCAGCAGGCCGAGTCCTAATACTACAAGCGCGGCTCCCAGCAGGCCCATGATCCGAAAGTAATTCGGCGGTGCGAGATGCTTTTTCATAACGAACGATTTAGCTACTATAAAGATACGGAAGATTTGGGTGAACCATTGGAAAGAATGAAAGGAAGAAATCCTATCAAACTTTGGAAGTGTCAAAACAAATAGCTATATTTACATTATACAACCAATAAAAGCAAATAAAAGATTCATTATGCATATTTTCATTTCAAATACTAAAATAAAATATACGCAATCCGCTGATTTAGTTTATTCTGACTTTTTGATGAAAATTAGCCAAATAGTTTCAAAAATGGATTTTTCATATGTATAAATGAAAATAAATGCATATCAGGGTTTATATGATCGGCGGATTACAGGATTTTATAAAGGCAGCTTTTTATCACATGTAAATAGCTAATTGATAAGAATAGTATAAAATAAAAAACTTTTTCGATACTGATTTTCAATTACTTGTAGAGGTGTTTGCGATATTTACCCGGCAATCCCTTGGAAAATGGCATCAAAATCCTACTTTTGCAGTCCTTTTAGAAAAAGATAAACATCAATTCAAGTGGACGCATTAAGTTATAAAACCAAATCGGTAGCCGCACACGAAGTAAATCGTGAGTGGTTTATCGTCGATGCAGAAGGCAAAACACTCGGCCGTATGGCGAGCAAGATCGCTTCTGTACTGAGGGGCAAGAATAAGCCCACCTTTACCCCGAATGCTGACTGTGGCGATTTCGTCATAGTGATAAACAGCGGCAAGGTAAGGCTGACAGGAAATAAAATGAATGTCAAGGACCGTGTGCACTACACAGGCCACCCCGGTGGTCAGCGTCACCGCTCTCCCGGACAGATCATTGCAAAAAACCCTAACGAGCTGATCGAACTGGCTGTGAAAGGTATGCTGCCAAAAAACACCCTGGGCCGTCAGCAATACAGGAAATTATTTGTTTACGCGGAAGGTACACATCCACACACCGCCCAAAAACCCAAAGATCTATAATCATGAGCAAAGATAAAGTAAATGTAGGCAGGCGTAAGGCCGCTGTAGCACGTGTGGTGCTGAAACCGGGTACAGGTGTGATCACCGTAAACGGCAAAGACTACAAAGATTATTTCCCGCTGGACTTTATCCAGCAGAGGATCGAAGCCCCGCTCAATACAGCTGAAGCAAGGACCAAGTTTGATGTATCTGTCAATGTATTTGGCGGTGGGGTCAAAGGCCAGGCAGATGCTATCGTGCTCGGTATCGCTCGCGGACTGGTATTTGACAACCCTGAGATTCGCCCTGTGCTGAAGAAAGGCAAGTTCATGCGCCGTGATGCACGTGAAGTGGAACGTAAGAAAACAGGCCTGCGTAAAGCACGTAAACAAGAGCAGTACTCTAAACGTTAATCACCTCACCCGACCCTCTCCCAAGGGGAGAGGGAGAAAAACAGGGTGGCAATTATTAAAAAACTTATTAATTAAGAATAAAACAATGGCAAAAATTTCTCATCAGGAACTATTGGACGCAGGTGTTCACTTTGGCCACCTCCGCAGGAAGTGGAATCCAAAGATGCTCCCTTATATCTTCGCCGAGAAGAAAGGCATCCACATCATAGACCTGAACCGCACTATAGAAAAAATGGATGAAGCTGCTGCAGCCGTTAAACAAATGGCTAAGGCCGGAAAGAAAATACTTTTCGTAGCTACTAAGAAGCAAGCGAAAGAAGTGGTGAAAGAAGCTGCAAAACGTGTGAATATGCCATATGTGACCGAGAGGTGGCTGGGCGGTATGCTGACTAACTTTACTACTATACGCAAGAGCGTAAAGAAGATGCAGATGATCGAGAAAATGCTCGGTGATGGTACACTCGAGAGCGTGACCAAGAAAGAGAAACTCGTTCTGAGCCGTGAGAAAGAAAAGATGGAGCGCGTACTCGGTGGTATATCTAATATGAACCGTGTACCAAGCGCAGTGTTTCTGGTAGACATCACTCATGAGCACATCGCACTGAAAGAAGCTCAGCGTCTCAACATCAATACATTCGGTATAGTAGATACAAACTCTGATCCTACTAAGATCGATTTCGCTATCCCGGGTAATGATGATGCCTCTAAGTCTATACACATCCTGACCAATTTCATCGCTGATGCTATCGCAGAAGGCCTCGCTGAGCGCGCTGCCGATGCTAAAGATGACGACAATAATGACGATGATAACCAAGAAGTCAACTATGACAAGATCATGGCGGGTAGTGAAGAAGGCGCTGATGGCAAGAAAGGCGGCGGACGCGGCAGAAAAGGCCCTGGTGCAGGTGGCGGATCAGGCCGTAGCAGAATAGGCGGCGGCGGCGGTCCCGGCAGAGGCGGCGTCAAAAAATAATCATAATAAGATAACCGTATTTTGATATTGCTTGCCAAGTTCACCCGTAACTTGGCAAGTCTTTTTAAAACCAATGGTAAAGTGTAACCCTCAAAGGGTTCGGAACCCTTTGAGGGTTGATAGAAGATATTAGTTCTTTACCAGTTTAAATGTCTGCGATGTGCCCTGTCCTGATACACGCATCAGGTATACTCCTGCTGAGAGATCAGGCATGGTGACAGATATATTCTGCGATGGGTTTGTGATAGTCGAGTTGTAAAATTCACGTCCTGTCGTGTCGGTGACCTGCACACAGTACTGACCACTGCTCTCGAGTCCTGAGATGGAGACCGATGAGCTGAATGGATTAGGATATGCGGAGATGGCCTGCTCGCCGCCTATGGGAATGATACCGCTGGGAGTAGTATATACCCAAAGCTCATTGCCTATGGAGTTGAAGTCGGCATTAAAGAAGAACATGTTGTTGGCTATGGCAAAAATGCCGACGCTGTTCAGCGGGTCGGTATTTGGTGCGATGGTAGGTCCGAGTATCTGAGTGCCCGATGCTGTACCGTCAGAGCCGAACAGCTGGTCGAGGTTGAAGCTGTCTATAGCTGCACGAAACATGATCTGATTATTGTATACGGTGAACCCATGCTCATCAAATGTACTGGCCCAATACTGGTAAGAGGTGATGGTCTTAAGCAGGGTAGTGCCTGAAGTAGTACCATCGCTCATAAAAAATTCCGATCCGTGTACAGAGTCATTGGCGATGAAATACAGGCTGCCGTTAAAGGCCTGAAAACCCCAATAGCCCGCATCAGAGCTACCAGGCCCGGGCAAGACATCTGCCACCAGGGTAGTGCCCACAGAAGTACCGTCAGTGGCCCACATCTCATAGCCATTGGCGATCGAATAGGCAGAGAAATATGCCTTGCCATTGAATGCAGTGAAACCTGAGTAGTCCGCCACGTCAGCGCCTTCGCTATTACTGTTGATACTATTGGGAGCGATGTTTTTCAGCAATGAGGTGCCTGCAGTGGTGCCATCTGAGATCCAGAGTTCAAAGCCACTGACCGAATCGCCATTGGCGGCAAATATCATAGAGCTGTTGAATGTATATATACAATACGGATCGCCTGACCCGGTACCCGGCTGGATATCTGCCACGAGCATGGTACCTGCTGTAGTACCGTCTGTGGTCCATAGTTCGCCGCCATGTACGCTGTCATCGGCACTGAAGTACAGCTTGCCGTTAAACTCATGAAAAGTATACACAAACTCATGCCCATCGGTGCCCAGCGCACTACCCCAAAGGCCGGAGCCACCGAGTCCCGGCCATATGTCTTTGACCAGGCTGGTACCTGCCTGTGTGCCATCGCTCACCCACAGCTCCGGGCCATGTATGCTGTCATCTGCAGAGAAGTATAATTTACCATTGAATGCAGTAAAGCATGGAGTGGAAAAATAATCAAGGCCCGAAACCGGCCCCGGCCATATATCGTCGACCATTACCGTACCGGTAGTAGTGCCGTCTGTGACCCATAGTTCGTAGCCATGTACACTGTCATCGGCTGTGAAAAACAGTTGACTGCCGACTGCATAAAAATTGCCCGGATCGGAGCTGCCCGGCCCTGGCCAGATATCTTTGAGAAGCATGGTGCCTGCCTGAGTGCCATCAGATACCCATAGCTCGTACCCATGGAGCGTATCCGCTTCTGCCTCAAAATAGACCTTGCCGTTAAACGAAGTTATCCCGGATGGATTGGAACTGCCGGTACCCGACCAGATGTCTAAGCCTGTGAAAGTCTGAGCAGATGCTCCCTGTATCAGGATCAACAGAAAGCTAATTAGAGAGAAGTATGTTTTTTTCATATTGTTTGGTTTTAGTATTTCAAAGTTACCAATGAAACTGATAAATAAGAAAATAATTGATGATTTTAGTGTATAGCAATGATGACCAATTTCATTGCTTTTTCAGAAATCAATAACCTGTGTCTGAACATATATCTGGCAGGCAGAATGCTGATCGGTTTGTACGGCTCTCTGAGCCTATCCGAAGATACCGAAGGCCCACAATAGCCCAAGTACCAGAATGACCAGAGCGATGACAGCTGTCACGATAGCTGGAAATGGAGTTGACATGTTATTTCATTTAGGGTATGACATTTCACCACAAACTCAGTGCTATACTGTATTTCCAACTGATAGTGATGCGCAAATGCACCGTATCACTGAGAGATAGTTTATCGATGTCTGATCTTACTCATGTGCCTCTGCTCAAAAAAGTGAACAAAAATGTAGTCCGGGAGGTACGATATCAGCCATATTTTTATAGTCTGGGTGATACAACGCATATTCAAAATCCATATTTGTACCTAGCGGTTCATTTGTTGGCGGGACTTCCAAAAAACTATTTTGTTGAGATGCCCTTATGTTTGATCTGGCCGATGGTAAGCGGATCGGGCATGGTCACAGTTTCTTTTACAAAAACCACGTAATCTATCTTGCTGCCATTGGCATCCATTTTTCGTGCAGTTGCTTTGATGGAAAATCCTTTGTCGTTTTTGTCTGTCATGACCACGTTGACATTGACAGAGGCCTGCGGAGTAAATACAACATAGTAAGCAGGCTGGTTCTCTTTATTGATCAGTTCATCTGTTACTTCCTTTGCCAGATCGACATATGCATGGCCCTGATTGATAGTTACTGTGCCCGCCTGCAGAGGAGAGACGATTGTCTTTGAGATCATGCTCTGGGCAGATGCACTGTATCCTGACAGTACTATCATTGCGCATATTGTCATGGTCATCTTTACTATAGATATTTCTTTTTTCATTCGGGAATTATTTAAAAAATATTTGATCAATATTTATGGATGTAAAACTATAATGCTCATATAGGACTGGCTGATGGTGCCAGTTGTACCACCTACGGTCACAGTACTATTGCCTGCATCAGTCGCAGCATACAGAGCGATAGTATGGCTGCCTGATCCCAGCGAGAGGTCAAGGCCGGATGACCAGTTGCCGATGTATGAATAGGCAGTACTGGTGAAATTGCAGAAATAAACAGACTCAAGAAAGTAATAGGTGCCATCTACATAGAGGTCAAATTCTATAATGTTGTATTTACCTGTTGTTGCACTTGTGATTTCTCCCAGACCATGTGTCTGGACGTGTACGGCAGATGTCTGGCTCAGGCTAAAGGTAGAGCTCAGTCCCGGTATGGCAGTGATGGTACCCGAGGTGGGGATGGTCGCACCTGCAGTGCTGCCTGTCTCTGTGATCAGTGTGCTACTCTGCCCTAGAGTTCCTACCACGCCGGTAGGACCAGTTGGCCCTGTCGCTCCAGCAGCCCCAGCAGCCCCGTTAGATCCCGCCGCGCCAGTAGGACCTGCCGCACCTGCCGCACCGTTAGATCCAGCCGCGCCGGTAGGACCTGCCGCACCTGTTGCACCGTTAGATCCAGCCGCGCCGGTAGGACCTGCCGCACCTGTTGCACCGTTAGATCCCGC
>PLSN01000273.1:0-872 GCA_003165135.1 Bacteroidota bacterium | reverse complement strand
CCCGTTGCACCGTTAGAACCTGCCGTCCCTGTCGGTCCTGTCGGCCCTGTACCCGAGGCACCTGTCGGCCCGGTGGGCCCGACCGATCCTGTAGCAAATCCCTGAGAGGATGTCACTACCCATTGGGCCAGTGTAGCATTATATATCAAGGTCACTGCAGAGACCGGTCCCGCAGCTATGATGTCGGCACCTGTATTGGTGAGTACACTGGAGCTATTAGCGATGTCCATGATCTGACCTGTCGTATTGATGAGGGTCAGCAGGGCGCCGTCGTTGCCCGCTGTGATACCCGAGATGGTGAAGTAACCGGTAGCACCAGTGAGCCGGTAGATACTATTGTTAGTGCCCGGGAGGGTGATGGTATTGCTACCTGTCGATACAGTGATCGGCGTTCCTTCACGTAGTGCCAGATCACCGCTCACATCGAGTTTGGCCTGGGGGTTCGAATTGCCGATACCCACGTTTTGGGCATATGCAACTGTAATGAAAACACTCAAAAGGGCTGTAAGTAAAAATTTAGGCTTCATTATTAATATCAAGTAAGGGTTTCGAAATAGTTAATGCAATATTAGTGCAAAATTCGTACCGTTAATTAATTATATGTGTTTTATTGTAAATTTAATAGCTATTCTAAGTTCATCGCATTGATGATCAGTTAATTATTTTTTTGTGCAATGTGTTATTTTATACCCGAAGCCAATCAGTACAATAATCCTGAAGGGGGGAGTGTCTAATGTGTCTGTCCTGCCGGTGGTACATATTTGTCCCTCAGGCATCAAATTATATTCGTCTTAACATATGTTCAATATACAAATATCAATAAAGTACGTATCCGTAGACATAGATATCGGCAGTGGCTGTCCCTCCCTGAG
>PLSN01000449.1 GCA_003165135.1 Bacteroidota bacterium | reverse complement strand
TTTTATCAGCTATCAATAGCAGAAGGCTATATTGTGCACATCGCTACTTCTGTTCCATTTGATAGTGGGTCAATATCTTCTGAAATGCTGTCGGATCCACTTTAAGTATACCTTGGAACGGATGGTCCAGCATATACACCAGGGCAAGACTAAATATGATCACGGTGGAAAACATAATGACCTTTAGCAGGTGCACCCAGTTATTGTCTGTAGAGAACAGTATTGTGAACAAAAGTATGACCAGTGCCCCCCCTATCAGCATCTGCCACATGATAGGCGGTATACTGCTATCTACATCTGATATACGCATGATCCTCGCCTCACCAAATTGGTTAATACTTTGTACCATCGATGTATACCATATCTGCTCAGATGGTGTAGTTGGTTTGATATTGTACACCACCTCCCACATACGATTATATTTATGTTGTGTCACCGGGCTCAGACTGTCATGAGCGAGAGCGGGCCACTCATCATTGCATACAGATGTCGCATAGTCCACCACCGCGAGGCGGATGTTTTTGCTGACAGCAGTGGCGGAGAAAGCATAACTGGCACGGTATAAATTAAAGACTTTTGCAGCTTCGATCTCTACACGGTCGCCGGTAGTCTGATACTGCTGCCATACTACGACCACTACGAAGGCAAGAAGGATAGAATAGACAGCCATGAGACCGCCATAGATGATACCGCCTATCGCAGTATCAAGGGCCAGTTTCTTCATCAGACTATTGCGCTTAAAGAATAAAAAAACAAACCCAACTAAGATAAGCACTACTGCGATCGCAAAGTAAATGTTCATATTAATAAGGTATAAAATTGCTTTAAGCATAACGTATAATTTAACGCATACCCATAATAAATAAAACCAGCCCGATGATAGAAAAAGCCATGCTACCATACCATAAGAATTTTCGCCGTGTGAGCATGGCGATGGCTGATATAGCTATTGATATCTGAAAGATAGTGACAGAACGAGCCAGTATGACATGCTGCTGCAGATGACCTTCAGATTCCTTCATAGACACTTCTGCTTCCTTTTTGATCTCTGCCTGATCGTCCTTGTACTGCTTCATTTTTTCATTGAGCTTTTCGGTCTCAGCAGGATCTGTCTTTATTTCTTTCATCAGAGACACTACTTCATACTTGATGCCTTTTGCCTGGTAGTAGTTCCAGCTGTCAGATGCTTTGAGCTGGCATAAGAGTGCTTCATTAGAATGATGACCGGCAAAAAGGCTGCCCAGCGCTGCCAGCACGGCCATCAGGGCAGTAGATATCGCGAGATACATACTCCATGATTCTCCGCCGCCTTCTTCCAGCTTTTCTTTAATACTTTCGTGCAGGTGTTCGGTAGGCACTTCTATTTCTTCCATAGTTTGTTGCTTTGAGTGCCAATATAAATAAAGAAACGGTTTACATTGAATGAAATTATGTGCATGATAAGTGAAATCGGTTGTTTTTAATGTTATTGTGTTTTGTTTCTAATGATTTTGGATGAACTTTGGGTGGTCAAAAATGTTATAAACACATGAATCGGATCATAAGGCTTTCTATCTTTTCATCGTTTGCCATTGGCATTCTGATATATATATCCAGTTGCTCATTGTTTAGCAATAGCAAAGTGACATTGGACATAGCAGCCGCACCATTTAAAATGCTAAGCCAGTATCATTTCTTCAAGGGTGAATTAAAAGAATTATTGCCCAATGACAGGATAATGCCTTATGACCTTATTAGCCCCTTATTTTCTGATTATGCACACAAGGCACGCTTTATTTACCTGCCGGAAGGTTCGACTATAGACTATACGGAGAAAAAGGTATTGCAAATACCGGAAGGTGCCTGCATCATCAAGAACTTCTATTATCCGGATGATTTTCGCAAACCGGAAGGCAAAAGGCGCATCATCGAGACAAGGTTGCTCGTTCACCGAAAACAAGGATGGGACGCTGTAGAATATATCTGGAACGATGAACAAACTGATGCCCATCTGGAAGTAGCCGGTGATCTTAAACAAGTAAGTTGGATACACTATGACGGTACTAAGAGAGACATAGACTATATCATTCCCAGCAAAAATCAGTGCAAAGGTTGCCATTGGATCGATGGCGCTATCACTCCTATCGGCCCGAAGGTGAAAAACATGAACAAGGACTTTGCATATACTGATGGCAAGGAAAATCAGCTCACTAAACTCGCTAAGGTGGGTTTTCTGAAAGGTGTACCGACTGATGTCAAGACATGTCCTAAGATTGCCAACTACCTTGACACAACTGCCGATCTTAATGACCGTGCCAGGGCATATCTGGATGTCAACTGCGGCCATTGCCACAATCCGGGTGGCCCGGCATATACCTCAGGCCTCTACCTCAATTATGAGACACAGGACAAAGAACATCTGGGCTTCTGCAAGACACCTGTAGCAGCGGGAATAGGAACAGGAAATCTATTAGTAGATATTATGCCCGGTGATCCGGCTAAATCAATCATGGTACTCAGGATGGCATCGACCCATCCTGCTATCAAAATGCCAGAACTCGGTCGTACCACAGTACATCAGGAAGGCCTGGAACTCATCACCAAATGGATAGCCACACAGAGCGGAGCCTGCACTACGCCGGCTAAATGAGCTCTCTAAAACATTCACTTTAAAAGCTGTAAAATTTTGCGGCCTTACAAAAAACTATCCAGCGCCAGCACATAGCTCTCCAGCCCGAAGCCACTGATTACCCCTTTGCAAACTGCAGATATAAGTGAATGCTGCCGAAATTCTTCCCGTGCATAAATATTTGAGATATGGACCTCTATGACAGGAGTTTTGACGGCTGCTATCGCATCACGAAGTGCAACTGATGTGTGTGTGTAGCCTCCTGCATTCAGCAGGATACCATGATAGGAAAATCCAACTTCCTGTATCTTGTTTATCAGCTCTCCTTCGACATTAGACTGATAGTAGCTGAGCTGTACTTCACCTGAGTAGATATCCTTCAGGTCATCAAAGAATTCTTCAAAAGTGATATCACCATAGATATCTGGTTCACGCTTGCCCAGTAGATTGAGGTTAGGGCCATTGATGATGATTATATTTTTCATGAATCAAAAATACAATTATCACAGAGATCACAGAGTAATGGAGAAATACAGAGAGCACACAAAGGCTAAACGCATGTATTTCTCTGTGTTCTCTTGTATTATCTCATCTTTTGCATTATCTCTGTGACAAATAAATCGGCGAAATCGGCGGGAATATGTCATGGCAATCTTACATAAAAGGTTTTAAATCTTATCTACAATTAGAAAAATCATTGTCGGGCCACTCTGTGGAGGCCTATCTGCGCGACGTGGACAAATTCGTCCGCTATATGGACCTCGAAGGGCTGAATCTCAATGTTGATGAAGTCACGCTGTCGCATCTGGAGTCATTCATCAAATGGATCAATGAGATTGGCATGGATGCACAGTCTCAGGCCCGCATCATCTCCGGCATAAGGGCTTTCTACAAATACCTGATGATGGAAGATGTGCTGAGTGTCAATCCCACTGAGCTGCTCATCACCCCTCGCCTGTCGCGCAAACTGCCCGATACCCTCGCACTCGAAGAAATCAATGCCCTGATGGAAAGCATCGACCAGAGTACTCCCGAAGGAGTGAGAAACAAAGCCATGCTCGAAACCCTCTATGGCTGCGGGCTACGCGTAAGCGAACTGGTGAACCTGAAAATATCGGATATGTTCCTCGATGTGGAGTTTATCAAAGTCATAGGTAAAGGGAACAAAGAACGGCTCATACCCATCGGTTCGCAGGCTATCAAATACATCAATCTCTATAAAGATAATGTCCGTGTCCATATCGGACCTAAGAAAGGTGAAGAGGATATGCTATTCCTGAACCGAAGGGGCTCGCGACTATCGCGTGTCATGGTCTTTTATATCATCAAAGAATGTGCTGCTAAGATCGGCCTGAAGAAAACGATCAGCCCGCATACCTTCCGGCACTCATTCGCTACACACCTGATAGAGGGTGGTGCTGACCTGCGTGCTGTACAAGAAATGTTGGGGCATGCCTCTATCACTACAACTGAGATATACACTCACCTTGACAGAGACTTTCTGCGAAGTACTATTATGCAGTTTCATCCGCGATACAAGTAGTCAATTGACAATGGATAAGGTTGTCTAATCTTATTTGTAGAATAGGAACAGATATACGATGTTATGGTATATTATCAGTGGCACATAATTGCATAGGTAGTATGCCCTTCGTAGGAAATTTACTATCCATTGAACCGGTAAAACATTTATCGTCACTTGTATTGAGCACGCATGTTCCTGAGATTTTATTACTTGGATCATATTCGGTCAATTCAACATAATTCTGTCCCATTGTTCCTGTGAGTTTAAACACCTTCCCCAAATTAATCCTAAGGTAATAATAGCTGCCACTAACTTTTTTATTTGCAGAATCAAAAGTTAACGTGAAATTTCCATACTCATTCCCAACATACCCAGTAAATTTTCTTGTTTGAATACCAGATCCATTAATACCAGATGAGAACTTGGGTGTATCACAATACTTACTATATAGAAATGCAGTAATAAATAATATAATTATCGTAACTATTGCTATCCTAAGGGATGTATTAAACAACCAATGACTATATGGTTTGGCATGTTCATTTGACATTTTTTTATTACTATCT
>PLSN01000501.1 GCA_003165135.1 Bacteroidota bacterium | reverse complement strand
CTTTCCCGATAAAAAAGGAAATTGATTTTGACTCGTTGGCACTTTACCTTCAGCTCAACTATATCCCAGGCACATCTTCTATCCTAAAAAATATCTACCGCCTTAATCCGGGATCGTATCTGACCATTGATAAGAATGGAAATCAAACAAAGGCACAGTTCTATGAAGTTCCCTTTGATGATTCTAAATTAGTGCCTGAGACGCCTGCTTCTTATGATGAGGCTAAGAGCAAACTGGTCTCATTGCTTGACGCATCTGTAGAGAGAAGACTGGTGTCTGATGTGCCGCTTGGGGCTTTCCTTAGTGGCGGCATCGATTCATCCATTGTGGTGTCTTTGGCTGCAAAACATAAATCAGACCTGAATACGTTCTCTATTGGTTTCAAGGATGAGCCCTTCTTTGATGAGACGTACTATGCCAATCTCGTCGCAAAAAAGTTCAAGACCAATCATACGGTATTCAGTATCACGACTGATGACATGTATCAGCACGTGTTTGATATACTCGACTATATCGACGAACCCTTTGCTGACTCATCGGCTATTGCAGTCTATATATTGAGTATGCATACCCGCAAACATGTCACAGTCTCGCTTTCCGGCGATGGCGGTGATGAGCTTTTTGCGGGATATAATAAGCACGATGCGGAGATGCGTGCACGGCAAAATAGCTTTGTCAACTGGGCGGTCAAATCAGGCTTGCCTATCTGGCAGATGCTGCCCAAATCACGCAATTCCAAATTCACAAATATCTTTCGCCAGCTGGAGCGTTATGGCATCGGCCTGAAGCTGTCTCCGCAGGAACGCTACTGGAGATGGTGTGCTTTTGTAGATGAAAATGATGCACTTCGCCTACTCAAAAACGACACTCTTATAGACAAAAAGAATATCGAAAGCCGAAAGGAAAAAGTATTGAAATTCATCGAAGGAAAAAACTCGATAAACGATGCGCTCATGGCCGATACACAGATGGTGTTGCCTAATGATATGCTTAGCAAAGTAGACCTGATGAGCATGGCAAACAGCTTGGAAGTGCGAGTGCCTATACTGGATTATACTGTGGTAGATTTCGCTTTTACGATCCCGACCAAGTTTAAAATAGCAGACCGACATACGAAGAAGATTCTGAAAGACGCCTTCAGAAATGTGCTGCCTGATGAACTGTATACGCGGCCTAAAAGAGGCTTCGAAGTACCACTGCTCAATTGGTTCAGGACGGGGCTGCGGTCATTGATAGAAGATGATCTGCTGAGTGAAAAATTCATCCGCGAGCAAGGCATATTTGATCTGAATGAGATAAACCAACTCAAGCAACAATTATTCTCAAATAGCCCGGGCGAGGTACATGCGCGCATCTGGGGCCTGATCGTATTCCAATATTGGTATAAGAAGTATTTTATCTAATGAAGTATGGTCAGGCCTGAAACTCGTCATACCAGTCAAAGAACGAACTAAAATATAAACGGCACCAGCGCTTTTCTCTCCTTAGGATAATCGTGAAACTTCGACAGATACCATCTGTGATGGTCCAGTGCACGTGGCGTAAGGTTCACAATCGTCCATACGGCGAATGACAATGCAGGCAGGCTCCAAACCATGATCGCAAACCCCGTCCACTCTATCATTTCGCCAAGGAAATTAGGACCTGAGACATATTTAAACAATCCCCCATGCGGTATCTTATATCCTGTCTCCCCCGGCTTACGAAGGGCGAGCAGGATATTATCTGACTGATGATTTATGACTACTCCGGTGATAAAAACTATAAGCCCAATGATAAACCTTGGTGAGGTGAAATAATCATCGCCATAATCTCCACCAAAGCTGCCCAGATAGCTGCCATTTACGAAACCATTCATAAAATTGAAACCTATAGCCGATAGCACAATGACAACAGGTATCTTTTTTCCATTGGTCTTAGTGCGCAGCGGATAGATGATACTGCGATAGATATAATGCGCCACCCAAAGTCCCCAGAAGAAATAACTCGCATGTGTCTTGATCAGTGTGCCGGTGAAAAAGAACAGCGATAGAAAGATCATAGACGGAGCCTCCTGCACTATCCATCCGAGACGATTGTCTATCATCGGGCCCCAACTGCTGCTGGCATGACGCCCATAAGGCTGCGTGACCCTCAGCAAAAATGGCAAAGAGACCAGCCCAATGCCTATCCAGATGAGGGTAATAATGTTGAGAGTATATAAAGACAATGGTTGTAAGTATTAGGTAGTAAGTTTTAAGACAAATACAAAGTGCAGATAATCTTTCAATGCCCGCTTCATTAGCACATTGGCATATTGTCACATTGGCACATTTTCTATTTCATATTGTGAAAGACCATGCTCACGTCATCGTCTTCCTCGAGCCTTTCGATCAGTTTGATGACATCATCTGCTTCTTCATCAGTGAGTCCCTCTTTGTAGAAGTCCGGTATCTTGTCGTAGGTCGATTCTATGATCTCAATTCCCTTATCTTCTATGGCCTTGTGAAGCTTGCCGTAATCCACGAACTCACCCGTGGCGATCACTATCTCTTCATCAGACTGGATATCTGTCAGGCCGAAGTCTATGAGTTCAAACTCCAGTTCTTCGAGGTTGAGCTTGCCTTTGTTGAATTTAAAAACCGCCTTTTTCTTAAACATATACTCTACAGCACCCATCGTGCCCATCGTGCCGCCCAGCTTATTGAAGTGTACACGTAGGTTTGATACGGTGCGGGTAGTATTGTCTGTCTGCGTATCTACCACCAGTGCTACACCATGCGGTGCATAGCCCTCGTAGGTCACTTCCTCATAGTTGGCAGTGTCTTTATTGCTGGCCTTTTTGATAGCAGCATCTACGTTTGCTTTAGGCATGTTGGCGCCCTTGGCATTCATGATAGCCTGACGCAGGCGGGAGTTGGTCTCCGGGCTGGGGCCGCCGAGTTTGACAGATATGGCAATTTCCTTTCCTATGCGGGTAAAGGCCTTAGCCATAGCACCCCATCTCTTAAATTTTTTCTCTTTGCGGTATTCAAATGCGCGACCCATAGTATTGATTTAGTAGGGTGAAAATAAAAATAATGCGGTAATAATGTGCACCTCACCCCCCAAACGAATATGCTTACCGCAAATTCGTTTGACCCCCTCTCCACGCTGCGTGGAGAGGGGGTAGTTCTCCTGGCGATAGCCGGGAGGACGGGGGTGAGGTCAGCACAGAAGCGCAATTTGTCCCTGCACCCTCATTGGCTTATTAGTACTCATTTTAAAATTTTCAAATTGCCGAATTTTCAAATTATTAAGTTTGCACCTTAATTTGGCGATGTTGCGGTACCGCTTACTATTATTATTTCTTGTCATTGCTTCCTTCTCCTATTCGCAGACACTGGTCGTGAGTGGTACTGTGTCAGGCGCAGGAAAGCCGCAGGATGGAGTGCTGATAGATGTCTATGAAAACACATCTGCTGTCAAAACACTGCATACTGATGAGCATGGCCGATTCGCCTTCAGACTGGACAAAGGCAAAGAATACATCATCGTCATCTACAAACCTGGTTATATTTCACAGAGTATCAGTTTGACAGATAGTAAGGATAATATACTTACTAATTACAATCTTACACTTGATTTAGACAAAGACGAAAATTCTCCTGAGGGGCTGTATTTCAAGTCACCCGTCAGGCGTATCACACCCGATGTCACCCATAAAAGCTTTACCGATTCCAAATTTTCCACTGACCGTATCAAACCAAGGCAAAGAGGTGATTCGGTGCTGGTGCTGCTAAATCGCGCCCAGGCCAATCAATATATACTCGTGGGCAATATGAAACTGGTATCCACCAAAACGGACACAAAGTATTCGCGACAGATAGAGAAGAATATTCAGAAGGAAATAGCGTCCTACACCGATAAGATCAAACAAAACAAGGTCCAATATGATTCTATATATAGGGAAGAAGATAAGCATCAGCAGTCTACAATGAATACGAAGGATGATAAACAACTCGGCGAGATCACGGAGACCCAACGCCTACTCGCTGAGCGGCTCGCCGCTATCACTGATCACTATCTGCTGGAGCAGCAGCAGATGCTGGCCCGAGCCAGGCTGGATGAGATGGATGCGCTCAGATATGACCATGAACGCGATGTCACTACTGATACGATCAGCATCTATATATATGATAGGGCAAAAAGGGCCAGGTCAAGAGCTGTGAATGACCGCTATATGGCGATGGATGCTAACAGGAAGTTTAGACTTTATAACAAATATCAGGAGGATAACTATCAGGAATATATTGAGTTGCTGCGATATAAGGACCAAAAAAGGGACACATTACGTCCTGCCGCAGCGACAGATATCAGGCCGAAACCTAAGCCCCTTGCAACCATAACGCCTGCGGATACATCTGATAATCTGTCAAAGATGACGACCGAGCAAAGGACCGATGTGATACAAAAAGCATTAGACGAGGAAGAACGATTTAAAAACTATCAGGAAAAAACAGAAGAACGAGGTGATCTGTCAGTAAAAGAGATCCGTATAGCAGATGACAATTATGAAATGCAGGTGGATAAAAAGAACAATGCTAAGTATTTTAAAAACGGGAAACCGATAACAAAAATTACATT
>PLSN01000509.1 GCA_003165135.1 Bacteroidota bacterium | reverse complement strand
AACTGCAATATGCCCGCAGGGAATACGATCTCATTGTATGAAGGATTATAGTAGGCATTGACCGTAGGTGGTGTCATGTCCCACTCGGTCCTGTCGACAGGTTTGTTGACTTTGGCCAGGAGTTCATAATAGTGATGCTTATAGAGCTTCATGTTATTGCCGAAATAATCATCGCGGCTGATGTCTACATCGTCATAGCTTTTCCATTTGGTAGGATAGCCTATCTTCTTGAGCACCACGTCGAGCTTGGCCTCGGCGCGCAGCTTGGTGCTATCGCTCATCCATTCGAGCTTGGCTATCCTCGCGCGAAATGCTTTCTGCAGGTTGTCTACCAGTTCCTCCATACGCTTCTTGGCCTCAGGCGGGAAGTACTTAGCCACATAGAGCTGCCCAAGTACATCTTTCAGCCTTGAGTCGGTATTTTGTACGACGATCTTCCATCTTTCCTGTTGGTTTTTTTCGCCGGTGAATATCTGATAGAATTTAAAATCCTCATCCCGAAAAGCTTTACTGAGCAGCCCCGCTTTGCTTTGTATATAGTCGTACTTTACTTTATTCTTCCACACATCGATAGGCTGTGAAGCGAGCAGTGTGCTAAATGCCTTAAAGAACTCCGGCTGTCCCACGTTCACAGTGTCGGTCTTAGCACCCAGTCGGGCCAGGGTGGCACTCCATCCGACATTAGGTGATAGTTTTTCGAGTGCTGACACTGACATTTTATTGTAATTTTTGACAGGATCGCGGAGCTCCACAGCGCTGCGGTGCGATCTGGCTATCGTGGTCTCGAGGGCGAGGATGCCCGATGCCTGTTTAGCAGCAGTCGCAGCATCAGTACCTGTCATCTCAAAATATTTCGCGATGTGCCTGACGAGCGCTGCACGCTGCTCTTTGGACACCGAGTCCTGACGGGTGTAGTAGTCTTTCTCCGGCAGTGAGAGGCCTGTTTGCGACAGGTTCACGATGTTGACTGAGCTATTGGCCTGATCAGCAGATACGTCAAAGTCCAGCAGGCCGCCATTGCCGCCATCCTTAGCTGCATCAGCGAGCAGTGCGATGAGTTCTTTGTAATCCTTTACAGCATCGAGCTTAGTGAGGACTGGTTTGAGTGGCTCGTAGCCTTTTTTCTCTATCGCTACCGTGTCCATACCACTGGTGTAGAAATCACCCACCTTCTGCTCGAGGCTACCTTTGGCGGCGTCTTTTTTTGCAGCAGCATCTTCGGCCAGGCTACGGAGCTGCCTGAGGTTCGACTGTGCCAGCGAGTCAAAGCTACCCCAGGCGGCCAGATCATCAGGTATGTGTGCGTATTTGACGAAGTTGCCGTTTGCATAGTCAAAAAAATCATCAGCAGGATTGAATGTACTGTCCATGCCGGACTTATCAAAGTAAACAGCCGCTTTGGTTTCGGTGTGCTTAGGCTGGCAGGCGGTCAGTGCCGCGATGCTGACAGCTGATAGCAGTAGTATCTTTTTCATAAAATGGATTTGTTGATTAGGAAAGCAAACCTAATAATAATTAATAATTGAGAACGGATAATTGCCGCCGTCCCGCCGTTGTTGGAGTTTTCTCCGACAACATCAATGTGAGAATCACCAACATGGCTTCAATATCCCCCTAAATGGGGATTGTTATTATCCTTTTAGTTTGTTTGATTTACTTTATAAAAAACAAATAAATCACTATGGCAAATGCAAGCGATAAGATCAAACACGTATTCGTCCTCATGCTTGAGAACCGTTCTTTCGACCATATGCTCGGCCAGTCAGGCATAGACAATATAGAAGCACCTATACCGCCTGCCGGTTTTTTCAATAACGATCCTAATGGCGACCAGAACATAGCAGCAGGGCCGTTTCCCACTGATCCTCCGGTATATCAGCTGAACAAAGCTTACGCTGACCCATTGCATGAACTGGAGAATACTTTCCGCCAGCTGACAGGTCTTGATATGATCACAAATTATACCCATGGTGACCCATACCCGCATGATAAGATCAACAATTCGGGCTTCGTGGCAGATTACTTTCTCAATGCAAAGTCTCAGTATGAAGACACCGTGATGTATGGCTTCACTGATACACAGGTGCCCGTGATCAATACACTGGCGAGGGAATTTGCCGTATGTGATTGCTGGTTCTCCTCGCTGCCCGGCCCCACAGTACCAAACAGACTATTCGTGCATGCTGCCACATCAGGCGGTCTGGACGACAGCCCCAACTCCGCTACATTGGCATGGGAAATCGCTATCAAAGGAGTGCAATTTGAAAACGGCAGCATATATGACCGTATCAATAGCGCCGCACCGGTCACCTGGCATGTATATAAGGATGGCAATTTCGCATTAGTAGAGCAGATCAGCGGTATCAAAAGCAACGACAGCCAGGTGCACTCGCTGGATGATATGAAAATGATGCTGAATAATTATGGCGATACGCCGACATATAATTTCATCGAGCCGAAATATGAACTCATAGGCAATTATAAAAACGGCAATTCGCAGCATCCTTTCGGCGATGTGCGGGCAGGTGAACTGCTGATCAAGCAGGTATATGAAACGCTCGTCGCAAGCCCTGTATGGGGCCAGAGCCTGTTTGTGATAGTCTATGATGAGCATGGCGGGTTTTATGACCATGTCGCTCCGCCTGTAGCGGTGCCGCCCGGAGACACTACTCCATCCGGCATCAAAAGCAAATATGGTTTCCGCTTCGATCAGTATGGTGTGCGGGTGCCAGCGCTTTTTATTTCACCATACATACCCAAAGGAACAGTCATCAAAGCAAAGCCCGACAGCCAGTTTGACCATAGCAGTATAGTGCGCACGCTCTGCGATCTCTGGGACCTCGAGCCACTCACCAACCGCGACAGAAGTGCGAGAAGCATACTGCCGGAGCTGAACCTCACTGATGCACCGCGCACTGATGCCATCGCCACACTACCCGACCCCAATGTACCCGCTGATATACTGGCAGCGCTCTCACAGCCTCCGAGTGATACGCCGTCGGGTTTCTCTGATGATGAAAACGCCGCTCCGCTCGACGGAGTAGCATACAGCTATGCGCATATAGCGATGATGGACAAGGTCAAAGGTATGTCTGATGAAGATGCCACCGCTACGGTCGCACAACTCTCCGGCAATCTCAACACAAAGGGTGATGCAATGGACTTCATAAGTGGTGCTGTCAGAGACATGAATGATTCAATCAGCTACTTGGCATAAAAAAACGGCGTTCACATTACCAGCGGGGAAGGCGGGAGATTTGACTCCTACCGTCGCGGAACTTAGTTCTGTGCAAATGGAAATCACGGATGTAATATCCTTACTGGTGTTTCTTTCGGTCAATGGCAGAGGAACGAAGGTAAACCGGTAATATTGGAATGAGGTTTGTATTATATTGCATTATTATTCAATAAATCATTCCAATTATGAAAAAGCTACTGTTTAGATCAATGTTTTTAGCGGCTGTTGCTTTGGGTGCCTCGCATACAGCCTCGGCGCAGGTATATGTGAATGTACGGCCTGTGGCCCCTGTGATAGTGCAGACCCCGCGTCCCGGTCCTGCTCACGTATGGATAGGCGAAGAGTGGCGTGAAGAAGGCCACGGCTACAAATATGAAGGTGGCCATTGGGCAGTGCCTCCACATCCGGGTGCCAGGTGGGTACCGGGCCATTGGGCGCATGAGCGTCGCGGTGAGTTCTGGATACGCGGACACTGGGCATAATCGCTGGTTAAAATAGCTTTTAGCCATAGTGATGCAGACAGAGCATTGTTTGTATGGTCATTGACTATGCAGATGAGGTGTCATATGCCTACGTTCACTCTATTTATATGTTGGTACATCAAATAATCATACCCGCTTAATATGATTATAATAGTATTGCATTTTCATATAATAAATGGATACTATAAATAATGTCGACACCTATTGAAACCATCCGCAGCTACGGAGGGCTATACACAGCCGAGAGCGAAATACATTCACCTGCTACTATAGATGAGGTCATCGCATTGTTTCACATGGCGCGTCAGGCAGGTCGTCGTGTAGCTTTTCGCGGGCGCGGATATTCATTTGACACGCAGGGACTCGACAGCGGCACACTTATTTCCTTAGATCGATTCAATAAAATATCTGTCGACGTATCAGCACGTCAGGTCACTGTCGGCGCAGGAGCGACATGGGGCGACATACTCGCCGCTGCTGAGCCGCATGGCCTCGTACCTCCCGTGATGGTCAGCACGAGCCATGCCAGTGCAGGCGGTACTCTCTCTGCCTGCTGCATATCGCGCTTCTCTCCTACCGCCGGCAAGGAAGGCAAATGGATCTCGCGTTTTACCATCATCACTCCCGACGGTATCGTCAGGCAATGCAGCCGCACGGAGCACGCGGACCTCTTCTACGCTGCCATAGGCGGCTTCGGCTACTTTGGTGCTGTGGTCGAGATCACTTATGAACTTCTCTATGTCGGTACACCTGCGCGTATCAAGACATATGTCACACTCCGCCCAGATACCAGTGAACTGCATACGATACTCCTACAGGCGTATGACAAATCTGACAATGATACCCCCAAACCCCCTAAAGAGGGCTTTAACAGCCAGCCGACGAATGTATTAAAGCCCCCTTTAGGAGGTTTGGGGGTAAGCGCTGCCGAGCCATCTCCTATGCGTACGGTGTATTCTGCCTTTGCCATCAAGGGCGACAAGGTACGCACCATGTACTGCCATACTGAGTACTGTACTGATGCTAAACTGGTGCCGATGATGCCGCATCAACCACAGCTCAACGCAAGGCTCGTTACGGAGTTTATGGTGCAGTGGTTCCCGCGGCTCGGACAGGCATTCTGGAACTATGCCTACGATCATTATATCCCGGGCAATGATACTTACATAGACAGTGTACATGGATATACATTTTTTATGGATGGAAATGTCCGCGCCAAACGTCTCGGCAGAAAGATCGGCATGAAGTTCCGCGCCATACAGCAGACCTTTGTGATACCGCTGTCGAAAGAACTCTTTGATGAGTTTCTCGCGGCATGTCTGCAGGGCATGAAGGATGCTCACACACCGCCTGCCATGATCGACACGCTATGCCTGCATGCCGATGAGGGCTTCCTGCTGTCCAGTACCAACGGCATGAGCGGCTATACCCTGAGCATTGCATTTGAATCGCTGAATGATGACAAGATAGTGCGCATCACTAAGTGTATGAAAGACCTCACACGCCGCTGCCTCGAGATGGGCGGACGCATCCACCTGACCAAGAACGTACTCGCAGACCCCGATGATGTACGTGCTATGTACGCGGATGCACTGGTGCCTTTCTTTACGGTAAAAAAGAAATACGATCCTGATGGCCTGATCGGCAGTGCCTTTATTGAGCGGTTATTTGTGAGATAAGAGGTCAAAATCCACTCGCTTTCCATCAATACATGACTTTTATCATATCTCCTGCTGACGGCGCTCATTATTACGAGTTGTCTTCTACGATAATTTTGTTGCGTCGAAATACAACGGTAATAGCGTGGTAAATTGATAAAATAAAACGCCAATTCATATTTTATAATAATCCCCCTCGTGCTCACAGGCCCAAGTCCCACCGCTTGGGCCTCTTTTATTTAGCTTAGCTTCTTTAAGAAGCTGTTTTGATTTCATTCCGAAAATAAATTATGCGCCTACAACCCTCAAAGGGTTCAAAACCCTTTGAGGGTTTCGCTTAAGAATAAATTTCCTCTTTTTTTATTTGTGTGTTTTGTCTCATTACAACAGTCGCTCGGTTACACCGAGTGACTAAATATTTTTTGTGGCTAAGCCACAGGTATATGTATGTTACTCGGCACAGCCGAGCAACTGTGTAGAGAAGCTGTTTTGATTTCATTCCGAAAATAAATTATGCGCCTACAACCCTCAAAGGGTTCAAAACCCTTTGAGGGTTTCGCTTAAGAATAAATTTCATGCATTTCAAAACAACCTCTAAGGCAATCCCACAATTTTATTGTGCCTCGCTTTTGACAAATACGAAGATACGAGCCACAGATGACAGGGATTAAACAGATTTAAACGAGATCCGTTTTATCCGTGTCATCAGTGCCCCGTTTTGCAGAACAAATACTCAAATTCATGTAACTTAATAAACACATAACACGATTTTTCTTACTTTGGTGGAAATATCACGCCATGTCAAAACTCACACTCGACCGCAAATCATTTATCCGTTCGCTGGCACTCGCGGGTGCGGCTACTGCCCTGCCCACAGCATCACTTCTCGCTGCGCCTGAGATCACCAACACCGCCAAACGCTCCCTGCGTGTAGCGCATATCACCGACATACATGTGCAACCCGGCAAAGTACCCGAATATGGCATGGCCACTGCGCTGAACGAGGTGAACGGACTGAAGGACCGCGCGGATTTTATCATAGCGGGAGGCGACATGATCATGGATAGCATGAGCACCTCCAAAGACAAGGTCAAGGAGATGTGGAAGACATTTCACGGTATCGTAAAGGGCGACAACTCGCTCAGCATACACCACACTATCGGCAATCATGACTGCTACAATATCGGCAGAAGTGCTGCGAGCTATGCCGATGCCAAGAAGTGGGCCATAGAGGAGTTTCAGATACCTAAGCAGTATTATTCTTTTGATAAAGGCAAGTGGCGGTTTATCATTCTCGACAGTATCCACCCCAAGGCCATACCTGGCTATATAGGCAAGCTGGACGATGAGCAGCTCGACTGGTTGAAGAAGACGCTGGCAGATACTCCTGCAGATATGTATGTCTGTGTCATATCGCACATACCGCTGCTGGCAGTGTGTACTACCTTCGACGGCGGACGGGTGAAGTTTGACCAGTGGCGCATAGGCGGCGGCAATCTGCACGAAGATGCGAAGGTGCTCAAAGACCTTTTTTATCAGTCAAAAAAAGTCAAGGCATGCCTGAGCGGCCATATACACCTGATCGACGAACTGGACTACCTCGGTACGAAATACTACTGCAACGGCGCGGTATGCGGTGCCTGGTGGGGTGGCAATAATCAGGAGTTCCCGCCGGCATTTGCAGTGATGAATTTCTACGATGACGGCACGAGCAGCCGCGATCTGCATTTCTATAAATGGCAGAGTTGAGGAATGAATAATTAATAGTGAAGAGTGAATAATGGAATACAGAACAGCAGGGTATTCCTACAGTCTTCGACAGTCGCTCGGTTCCACCGAGTGA
>PLSN01000292.1 GCA_003165135.1 Bacteroidota bacterium | reverse complement strand
GCTGATATCGATCACGCTGCCGCGGACCAGATTACGGCCCGATATATCGAGTCTGGTGAGACGCACCTCACAGTCTATCGCTTTACCCGCTGCATTCAGGTGCACCCATTCGAAGATCACCTTCTCACCGCCCATAGCTCGCATCACCATTTGGCCCGATCCTTCTGCTGAATTGGTGCCATCAGGTTGAAACTCGGGGCTGAGCATACCGGGATTTTTCTCCAATAGTTCCTCATGAGTATATCCGAATAAGGAAATAGCATTATCGTTGCAATCTATAAATTTGCCGGAATCGCAATCACCGATAAAGACGGCTTCAGGAGCTGATTCAAAAAAACCACGGAACATAGCGAAGTTATCACTTACCTGCTTTTCAGCTTCTTTCTTTTCGGTGAGATCATAGACTATACCATGCAAATATTGAGGCCTGCCCTCTGCATCAAATTCAAATCTGCGTTCTGTTTGTACATACCTGACTGCTCCGTCTTTGCGAATTATGCGGTGCTCTATTGAGCAGGCAGAAAAATCGGCATTCGATTCAGCGACAGCTTTGCTTACAAAATCCAGATCATCGGGGTGTATATAAGATAAAAACAACTTGGTCGATTGCCGGTTATCTTCCGGCTCCAGGCCGAATATCTCGCATAATTCTGCCGACCATAAGGAGGTACGGGTAAGCAGATCAAGCTCCCAACTACCTATGTGTGCTACTCTCTGTGCCTGATTTAATCGCTCTTCACTCTTGAGAAGTTTTGCTTCGATCAGTTGACGTTGTTTTTCTTTGTCAAAGTTGTCCAGGGCAAATGAAATATCTCCAGCCGCCTCTTCGAGCAGTTTTATTTCAGCTTCATCAAAAAAATCCTTGCTGGAAGCATGCAATCCGAAAATACCCGATATTTTGCCTGACCTAAAAATGGGTAGTGAAATACTGGCATAAACACCATGGGATATCAACTCTTCTTTCCAATTGCAGTCAAGCATTGAGTCGTTCTCGATATCATTATTAAAGTCATATTTGCCACTCTGCAGCACTTTACCTGTAGGGGTTACTTTGATCATAGGATCGTCGATCGATATCCCGTTTAGTCGTAAAATTCTTTTGGCAAATATGCTATCCCCACTCAGGCTGACTAAATTTATCTTTCTTTGCTCATCGACCATGCCCAGCCACGCTACTCTAAATTTGCCAAACTCGATAGCTATGTCGCAGACCTTATCCAGAAGCTGCTGTTCATCCCTTATCTGAACTATACTTTGATTGACCTGACTGATGAGGGCATAGAGCCTGTTGGCCTTCATGATCTTTACCTCCGCCTTCTTCCGCTCTGTAATGTCGCGCAGTATACCCTGCAGTCTGCCATCAGGCAACGACCGCCCGATCAACTCGCCTGTGAACAGGGAGCCATCTTTGCGTTTAAATAGCCACACGGAGTTGACAATTTTGCCACTCGAGAATTTTCCAACTTCGCCGGCCAGGCGCGGTATTTCCTCTTCAGCAATAATATCAGTAATGTGCAGGCCTACGAGTTCCTCGCGGCTGTATCCCAGCATATCGCAGGCGGCCAGGTNNATGAAGATCCCATCTGCGGACTGCTCCATCAGTATACGATAGTCTAACTCAGTTTCTTGCAATTTTTTAATTGATTTATAAAGCAATGTACATAAGCTGGAGCAGGTAAAAACATGATTGTAGTCATACTATGATACGATCATATACTGTTTATAAAGAAAATCCAGAAAACCAGTCTGAAATGAATTTAAAAAGGGAAATATATAACAGGAGAATTCTTATTTAGAGAACCCCTCAATGATTCCGAGGAGCCTGTTTGNNGTTTCGTTCTTCGCGGAGGTCTTTTACCTCTTGCTCAAGCAGCTCGATAGTTTTTGCGTGGTTATGACCGTTATGGTCTTGATTAGTATGATCTGTTGTAGACTGCTCAATAGAGCGATGGAGCATATACTTATCCTCGAAATTCAGGATCAGTTCTGGACTGATGCCCAGGACCTCAGCTATTTTCTCTAAACGGTCAGTAGATAGTCTGGTGCATCCATTTTCGATGCGGGCATAGCTGGGCTGAGTGATCTTTAGCTTAGTAGCCAGATATTCCTGAGAATAGTCTTTTGCCTCGCGTATTTTCCTCAATTTGTCACCTATATTCATAAAGAGCATAAATTATGCACTAATATACTATTTTAATCATTGATTGTTTCAGTAAACAACTTAATTTTGTCAATATTATTAACAATCTAAATCCAAATCAAATGAAAAAAGTTAAATTTTGGGGAATTTTACTTACCCTGATCGTTGGAGTCTTTGCATTGACCGGTTACAATGCACATGCAAAAGTCAGTACTCACACTACTGTAGCATGCGGCAATAATAACAACAACTGCTCAGCCTGTCACGGCACCGGCAATTGTAATGTGTGCAGAGGTTGCGGTGAGCAGCAATGCAATCTTTGTCACGGCCATGGCGGCTGTTGGGGCCAACCGTGTCCACTCTGTGGCGGCGAAGGCTCAAATGACTGCTGTGCATGTCAGGGCTCGGGCCAGTGCAACGTTTGCCATGGTACAGGTCATTGTGGCAGCGGCAACAACTGCAATGGCGGTGGTGGCAACAACTGCGGCGGCGGCGGCAACTCTGAGGGCGGCGGCGCTTAATCGAAAAAACAACAACCATAACACATTGTAAAGGCAGTTCTAAACTATTAGGACTGCCTTTTTCATACTTACTACTGACTAATCCGATTCAGGCATAGTATATCTCTCGGCTATCAACATCACCCCAATATATTCCCGCAATTCCTGTTCATCTATAAATATTAACCGTTCATCCTAAACCTTTCAGGAGAAAATGTGTTATATTTGAGCCGCACAAAAAACAAAATATGTCAACTACATCAACAGAAAAAACCCTGAAGTACAAGGTAAAAGACCTCTCACTCGCTGAGTGGGGCCGCAAAGAGATCAAACTCGCCGAAGCAGAAATGCCGGGACTGATGTCTATACGCAAAGAATACGGCGCGCAGCAACCTCTCAAAGGTGCACGCGTAGCAGGCTGTCTCCACATGACCATACAGACCGCGGTCCTCATCGAGACGCTGAAAGCTCTCGGTGCTGAGGTGACATGGTCTTCATGCAATATATTCTCTACACAGGACCATGCCGCTGCCGCTATCGCCGCTGCAGGTATCCCTGTATTCGCCTGGAAGGGCCAGAACGAGACTGACTTTGACTGGTGTATTGAGCAGACACTCCATGCATTCGAAGGTGGACAGCCGCTCAATATGATCCTCGACGACGGTGGTGACCTGACCAATATGGTTTTCGACCGTTTCCCGGAGCTGATCCCGGGCATCAAAGGCCTGTCAGAAGAGACTACTACAGGAGTGCACCGTCTGTATGAGCGTATGAAAAAAGGTACACTGCATATCCCGGCTATCAATGTAAATGACTCTGTGACCAAATCTAAATTTGACAATAAATACGGCTGCAAGGAATCTCTGGTAGATGCTATCCGTCGTGCCACTGACATCATGATGGCCGGCAAGGTAGCAGTAGTAGCAGGCTACGGCGACGTAGGCAAAGGCAGTGCGGAATCTCTCCGTGGTGCTGGCTGCCGCGTACTGGTGACTGAGATCGATCCGATCTGTGCTCTCCAAGCTGCGATGGACGGATTCGAAGTGGTAACGATGGACGAAGCAGCTACACGTGCTAATATCTTCGTGACAGCTACAGGCAATCTCCGCATCATCCGCGATAAGCACTTTAAGGCTATGCGCGACAAAGCGATCGTATGCAACATCGGCCACTTCGACAATGAGATCGACATGGCTTGGCTTAATAGCAACTATGGAAAAACTAAAGACGTGATCAAACCGCAAGTGGACGTATATACACTGGATGGCAAAGAGATCATCATCCTCGCCGAGGGCCGTCTGGTCAATCTCGGCTGTGCGATGGGACACCCGTCGTTTGTGATGAGCAACTCATTTTCAAATCAAACGCTCGCTCAGATCGAACTCTGGAACCACCACGCGAAATACGAGAACAAAGTATATGTACTGCCTAAGCACCTCGATGAGAAGGTAGCATTCCTGCACCTCGCTCATATCGGCGCTAAGCTGGAGAAACTCGAACCGGAACAAGCAGAATACATCGGTGTATCAGTCAACGGGCCATTCAAGTCTGACCACTATAGGTATTAATACAACCTCTCCTAAATCCTCTCCGAAGGNNGCGAAGCTTTTCCAATATAAAAAATATACACGATAAAGCTGAAGCAATCCCAATAGCAAGAGGCTTCATCATCTATGCTGGCGGGGATTGCTTCGTCAATATCATTTTATTTTTTAGGGGTATTTCCTCGCAAAGGCGCTACTTTTATTTAAAGATTAAAGAATTGTCACAATACTGTCACAAAAAGCATCTGCCACTCGCCGCTGCTTTTTTATTTGATGACGGTTTTGCTATTTTTACATTATAACATTAGCTATGTACACCACCACATTCCATCTCAATACACAAGAACTTAATGATGATATCNNTAAGAATATAGAAATAGTCGTAAGTGAAGCAATGGATGAAACTGAATACCTACTTAAGTCTCCTGCAAATAAAAAGCGACTCCTAAAGGCAGTGAAAGAGGTGAAGAGAGGCAAAGACCTTATCACATTTTCTCCGACTGAGTTCAAGAAACTGAATAAAGAACTTCTGTCAGGCAAAAAGAAAGGCTAAATATGCTTGGAATCACATTTACGCCTCAAGGCTTTGAAGAGTATAATGAATGGGCAACCCAAGATAGAAAAATTTTCAAAAGGCTCATTACTATAATTACCGATTGTCAGCGAGATCCATTTAAAGGGATTGGCAAGCCCGAAGCATTAAAGCACGATTTAAAAGGATATTGGAGCAGAAGGATCACAGAGGAGCATCGACTGGTATATCAGGTTACAACAGATAATATAATCATT
>PLSN01000492.1 GCA_003165135.1 Bacteroidota bacterium | reverse complement strand
ACAGTGCTTTATTCTATGATGTGAATGATAAGGACATATCGGTCAGCGGTGTCCTGCCGGATTCAGGCTATGCCTCTGTTGCCTTCTATGATGACCGCTGCCAGCCTTATTATGTATACAATAATTTAGATCAGAAGCGTACAGGCAAATTCAATTTCAAACTGTCAAAAGAGGCACCTCAGAATACAAATGATATAAAGGTCAAATCAGGCAAAGGAGTTCTTATTTGCAGATACCTGTTGAAAGGTGATAGCTCTTATCAAAGGATGAAAGACTATCAAAGTAAGTTAGCGCGCGAAGTGAAGTAAGTAGCTTCTAATGTTTCTCTCCGTGTTTTTCTTCTTCAGCTTTAGAGATGTCATTAGCTTCGGCTATCTCATATTCCAGCTCAGGGTCGATATTTTCCTGTTCTACTTTTCGAGCCTTTTCAAGCAGGTCTTCACGGTGTTCTTGCAGCCATGCGAGTTGTTTCTTGCCGTATGAGAATTTTGTAAAGAGAACAAAGAGTACTGGCACTATAAATATGGAAATCGTCGTAGAGGCGATCATACCACCCAGTACAGTGAAGCCAATAGTTTTGCGGGCCACCATACCTGCACCACTGGCGAGAACGAGCGGCATCACACCCAGTATGAATGCCACAGAGGTCATGACGATAGGCCTGAGACGCAGGCTGACAGCCTCCATGGTTGCTTTGACGACCTCTTCTCCGAGGTCTACCCGTATCTTGGCAAACTCTACTATCAGGATGGCGTTTTTGGCAGAAAGGCCTATGAGTGTGATGAGTCCGATCTGGGCATAAACATTATTAGTAAGCTGAGGGATACAACTCAATGCTGCTATAGCGCCAAATGCACTGATAGGTACAGCGAGCATCACTGAGAATGGTACTGACCAGCTCTCATATAGTGCTGCGAGGAAAAGAAATACAAAAGTGAGCGTGAATATGAATATATACACGGTAGTTGACCCGGCGCGTATCTCTTCATAGCTTAGGCCCGAAAACTCATAAGTATAGCCTCGTGGCAGGACCCTTGCAGCGATGGCCTTGAGCGAATCATTGCACTGTCCGCTGCTGAAACCCTGAGGATATGTGCCATCTACTTCAGCCGAGCGGAAGATATTGAAGTGGGTGATCAGCGGCGCGGTCTCAATAGGCTTATAACTAATGAGTGTGCTCAGAGGCAGCATTTCACCCACCGAATTTCGCACATAGTATTTGTCCATATCTGATATCATGGCCCGGAATACAGTATCGGCCTGCACGACCACATGGAAGGTGCGGTTGTAGAGCGTAAAATCATTCACATACAGACTGCCCATGAATGCCTGCATGGTAGTAAATACATCACTGATATTGACGCCCAGCTTTTCGCATTTCTCCCTGTCTACGGTCAGGTTATAGCTGGGTGTGTGTGCAGAATAAAAACATTTTGAAGTAGCGGTGGCCGGGTTCCTTTTGCAAGCTGCCAAAAAGTTATTCATGACCTTTTCAAACTCATGCACATCATCAGTAGTATTGCCCTGCTCGATCTGGATGCTGAACCCCGCTGCTACTCCAATGCCGCGTATGGGAGGTGGCGGTATCACTACTATATTGGCATTCTTGATTCCTGCTTTGGCAAAACGCTTATTTATTTCGGCGAGCAGGCCAGGCAGCCTCTCAGTAGGTGTGTTCCGTTCATCCCAAGGCTTTAGCATAGTGAAAATGGTGCCGTTATTGGAATTAGAGGCGCCATTAAGGACATTTAGTCCTGACACGGCAGCATAGTGGTTTACGCCCGGAGTGGAATCGATAACGCTCATGAGCTTTCGCATCAGATCTACAGATTGCTTGGTAGAGGTGGCCTCAGGCATCTGGTAGGTAATATAGAGGCGGCCTTCATCTTCAAATGGTATAAAGCCTCGTGGTTTGTTCATGAACAAATAATAAGCAGCCGCACAGATACATATCAAAATAATGACCACAAATTTCGATCCTTTGATAGCATTTTTTACGCCTTTTGAGTAGCTTATTGTGACCCTGTCAAACCATTTATTGAAACGGAAAAAGAACCAATTAAGTCCACGCGATTTTTCATTGATGTGACTAGGCTTTAGTAATATTGTACAGAGTGCAGGGGTCAGTGATAACGCAATAAATGAAGAGAGGATCACAGATATAGCTATAGTGATGGCAAACTGCTGATACAGTCGGCCCACGATGCCCGGTACGAAGCCCACAGGTACGAATACCGATGCAAGTATCAGCGCGATAGCGACCACGGGTGCGGAAATGTCTTTCATGGCACGGTAGGTGGCCTCTTTGGCTGACATATGCTCATGATCTATGTAGTGCTGGACAGCCTCTACCACTATGATGGCATCATCCACCACTATGCCAATTGCTAGTACGAAGCCGAATAAGGTCAGTGTATTGATGGTAAAACCGAGAGGAATAAAAAAGCAGAATGTACCCAAAATCGACACTGGTATAGCAAGGATAGGTATGATAGTTGAACGCCAGTTTTGCAAGAAGAGGAACACTACGATAGCCACAAGCAGTAGGGCAAGAGCCAATGTTTTCAGCACCTCTTCAATGGAAACTTTGATAATGGTGATAGACTCAAACGGAACTTTGTAATCGATGTCAGTCGGGAACGATTTTTTCAACTGCTCCATTGCTGCATACACATTCTTCGCTGTCTGGAGGGCATTGCTGCCTGGTGCCTGGT
>PLSN01000439.1 GCA_003165135.1 Bacteroidota bacterium | reverse complement strand
TATTGCAAAAGGCATTCACACGCTCATCCTGCGGCACTCCATACCAGTTGACTACCTTGGGATTGAAGATGGTGATGTCGCCTTTATGGTCCACTTTTTTGTCATTGATGTAGGCGATTATTTCGACCGTTTTGCCTTTATTTCTGAGCATCTCCGCGAACTTAGTGATCGCAATGTCATGATCAGGATCAGTAGAGTCGTACACGATACCGACAGACTTAGCATCATTAAGATTAGTGATGGTCCTGTTTGGCCTGATGCTGCCCCTTTGCTTCAGCACACTCTTGTAAAAACTATCTTTAATGCGGTCTAGTATATTCATCACTATGCTGGATCTGTATGGTAGATACCGATACCTGAGTAGCGGGCTATTCTTTTATTGATGCGCTCTTCAGCAGAAAGTTTTTTGAGTTCAGCGAGATTCGAGAGGATGGCTGCTTTGAGGTTTGATGCGGTTTCCTCCGGTGCACTATGCGCTCCACCTGTAGGCTCGGGTATGATACCATCTATGATGCCTAGCTGCAGCAGGTCCTGTGGTGTGGGTTTGAGCGCTTCGGCAGCTTTCTCTTTATGCTCCCAGCTGCGCCACAGTATCGATGAGCATGACTCAGGCGAGATGACAGAGTACCATGTATTTTCCAGCATCAATAGCTTGTCGCCGATACCTATGCCGAGTGCACCGCCTGAGGCACCTTCACCGATCACGATACAAAGCAGCGGCACCTTGAGAGATACCATTTCAAAAAGGTTTCTGGCTATCGCTTCGCCCTGGCCGCGCTGCTCAGCCTCCTCGCCCGGATAGGCACCTGGAGTATCGATGAGTGTGACGACCGGCTTATTGAATTTCTCAGCCAGCTTCATCAGGCGCAGTGCTTTGCGGTAGCCTTCGGGATTCGGCATGCCGAAGTTGCGAAACTGGCGCATTTTGGTATTGACACCTTTCTGATGGCCGATGAACATGACGGTCTCGCCATTCAGCTCACCAAAGCCGCCGACGATGGCTTTGTCATCCCTGAAAGACCGATCGCCAAACAGTTCGATAAATTTGGTCGCGATCTGGTCAATGTAGAATAGAGTATACGGCCTGTCGGGATGCCTTGATACCTGTATACGCTGCCATGTGGTGAGCCTGGAGTATATATCGATCTGTGTCTCACGGAGCTTTGCCTCCAGCTCGGCGACTGTAGTTTTAGGTTTAGTGAGATGCCTGCCATGCTGCAGATGCTCTATCTGCTTGTGCAGGTCCTCTATCGGCTGTTCGAAATCCAGAAAAGTCATAATCACAAATAATGAAGTTCAAAAATAACTATTTGAGGCAAAATGAGGGAGATAGCAGAGATTATATCACATCTTTTATAGATTTCAGTCACATTAAGGCTAAGAAATCTTGGATTGAAAGCGTCTAAAGGACACTATTGAGTGGAGGAAAAATATTAGCGTCTGACATCACCGAAATGCCGAAACATTCATACTCTTTACCGAATCCATTATTTATTTATAAAAATTATTGCAATTTTAGCGTTCGAAAACAAGAGAGCATCAAGCAATTGTAAAATATATAAAAAAGAGGCTTTTTAAAATAGTTGTATATTAAGCATAAAAATCTTTCATAATTTGTATTTTAGGTGGATTAATGGTGGGATCGAAAGGTTCCACCATTTTTTTTAATATTGTGAGATGCTACAGGCTATTTCAGCGGGCAGCATGTTTACCATTCGGGAGAATCATAAAATGAATAATAGAATAGTCCTGTTTGCCCTGCTGCTGCTCACCGCTTCCCTCAGCCATGCCCAAAAATTTATTTTAAGTTCTGAATGGCGGGATTCTATTATCACTATTGATGGCTCAGCAATTGATTGGGACCAGCCATTTCGATATTTCGATAGCAAAAGCAAACTTCAGTACAGTGTAGTAAATGATGCTAAATACATCTATGTCTCTATCAAGACAAATGACCCAAAAGCTCAGATGAAGATCATGAGGGCAGGAATGGATGTATGGTTTGATGTGACCGGCAAAAAGAAAGATATAGGCACGGTACACTTTCCTCTCAAGACAAATCCCAAACTAGATATCAATTCTGATCCGGCCGATATGGAGCAGCAGGTGGTAGAAAAGCCGGATGTGGCAAAACTCAAACTGGAATGGTCCTCAACAGTGAAAGATATTCATACACAGGGGTTCAAAAATCTGCCTACTGTGATCACGGAAGGTGATAGCGGCAAGTATGGTATCGAGGCAGCTGTCAGCTGGGACAGGAGCGAAGAGATGACATATGAGCTCCGCTTGCCGTTCAATACCTTCTATAAGGATGAACTGACAGGATCAGATACTGTCCGCCCTATCACTATAGGCATCAAAGCGTTTGCTATGGACCTGCCTCTGATACCGACCAATGCCGCCGCAGATGTGACTCAATCTGCAGGCAGCGGGCCTGGTGGGGCCGGAAGTATGAGCAACTCTAATGTAGGCGCAAACGGTATGCCCAATACTATGGGCAATAATACCCGGCCACAAACCTCAAGTCCTCAGCCCACTATGGCTATACCCAAGGCGGTGGCTGACATGGGCATGCCCCTCATCGTGACTATGAAGATCAGGCTGGCGTACCGATAAGACTTTTTTCTTCTTATTCGTATCTCAGGGCTTCGATCGGATTGAGGTTAGCGGCTTTACGAGCAGGATACCAGCCAAAGAATATTCCTATAATAGTACATACAGCGAAGGAGATGATGATAGATGAGGCTGTGACCACCGTCCGCCATCCGGCAAAGTAAGTGATCAGTCTGGTGATGATCAGACCGGTGATGATTCCTATTATTCCGGCTACAAGGCTTATAACCAGCGCCTCAATCAGCAGCTGCCACATCACATCAGACGAGGTGGCACCAATGGCAAGGCGAGTGCCGATCTCACGTGTGCGCTCGGTGACGGATACGAACATGATATTCATAATGCCGATGCCACCTACCAAGAGAGAAATGCTGGCTACACTTGCCAATAGTAAAGTAAGGACTTTGGTGACCCCCTGTGCTGTAGCCATCAGATCGGACAAAGTCCTGACGAGAAAATCATCCTGATCAGTAGTAGCAAGATGATGGCTGGTGCGTACACAATATTTGATCTCACTCACGGCTTTAGGTATGTCGTCGCTAGTTTTCGCTGACACGAATATGACATTGACATAGAGCGATTGAACCATTCTGTCCTGGACACAAGTATATGGTGCCAGGATTATATCATCTTGATCGGTGCCGGTAGCACTCTGGCCTCTTTCGTTTTGGACACCGATTATTTTGAGAGGAATATTGCCGTCGATAATTGTTTTTCCCACCGGGTCCACCCCATCGGGGAACAGATTATCTTTGACGGTTTTTCCGATGATACATACTTTGCTGATATTTCGCAGGTCCTCATCAGTAAAGACTGTGCCCTCAGCAGCCCAGATACCACGTAGAGGAAAATATTCAGGCAATACACCTACAGTACGTGTGCTCCAGTTATTGGCATGGTATTTTACCTGCTGTGTGAGGGCGACCAGCGGCGAGCAATACTTAGTAGCAGAGCTGTATCTTTTGATCATCGTCACATCCTTATATTCCAGGGTAAGTCCTCCTTGGCCCATTTTCACACCGTTTACCATTTTAGGATTGGGGGCTACGATGATCATATTGCTGCCCAGACTATTGATACGGCTTGTTATATCTGCTTCCGAACCCTGGCCTATTGATTCCATGACGATCACAGCCGCCACACCGATGATAATGCCCAGCATAGTAAGCAAGGTCCGAAGACCGTTTTTCATCAGCGCCCTGAAAGCAGTTATGAATAGATTAAAGATGTTCATTTTACCGCAGTTAGTTCTTTAAGCTCAGGTAATTTCAATCTCTCTGCAGCGGCATTCTTAGGCTGTTGGTTGATGTCATCAGAAATGATCTGGCCATCTTTGAACACTACTTTTCGTTTAGCAAAATCGGCTATGTCCGGCTCGTGGGTTACAATCACTACGGTAGTTCCTTTTTCATTTAGTCCTTGTATGATGGCCATGATATCAAAACTGGTACGTGTATCCAAATTTCCGGTAGGCTCATCAGCAAATATCACTTTTGGGTTGTTTATGAT
>PLSN01000505.1:11749-13103 GCA_003165135.1 Bacteroidota bacterium | reverse complement strand
ACGGATCATCAGTGATCGATGTATAGAAAAATACTCCTGTCTGTGCTGAGTAGAAATGTTGCACCGCATGGTCTGCGAGCCTTTTGGCTCCCGCCAGCCAGGCTTCATCATAAGTGACTTGATACAAAGCAATAAAGGCCTCTATTGTAAATGAATAATCATCCAAAAAACCATTTATACTGGACTTCCCTCTTTTCCCATCTGAAATTCTATCATTCTGTATATTCTGCGAATTCTGATCTGCATTTTTATAGCTGCGATAGATGCTGTGATCTTTTTTGATACAGTTATTGCGGATGAATTCAGCATTCCTGATAGCCGACTGGAGAAATTTCTCTTCTCCGAATGCCTTATATGCATCCGTGTAAGCCTTTAGCATCAAGGCATTCCATGAGGTCAGTATCTTATCATCCAGTCCCGGTCTTATGCGATGTTCGCGGACTTTTAGTAGTTTTTGAAGGCTATTCTGTATTCCCTCGTCTCTCGTCCCTCGCCCCGTTTCCCTTGTCCTCAGATTAATTTGTCCATGCTCGAAATTTCCTTCACGAGTCACATCATAATATTGAGCGAATGCATCAAAATCTTTGCCAAGAATGTTTTTCAGTTCGTCATAAGTCCATACATAAAATTTCCCTTCTTCACCCTCAGAGTCCGCATCCAGTGCGGAGTAGATACCTCCGCTGGTGTCTGTCATTTCTCTTTGGATGTACTGAATGGTCTCATATACGACCTGCTTGTATCCTTCATTTTTTGTGATCTGATAGGCCTGTGAATAGAGAGACACGAGCTGTGCATTGTCATATAGCATTTTCTCAAAATGTGGTATGGTCCACTCGCTGTCGACAGAGTACCTTGCAAAACCACCTCCCACATGGTCATATATACCTCCCGCCATCATATTGTCCAGGGTCACGGTCACAGCTTGCAGCGCTTTAGGGTTCTTTGTGTAATAATAATTTTGCAGCGGGTACTGCATCGTGACCGGCATCGGGAATTTCGGTGCACCTCTGCGCCCGCCCAGTTGATAGTCCCAGGCCTGATCTATTTTGGCGAACATGTCTGCTCTCTCAGCTTCGTTGAAGGTCGTATCTTTTACAAAAGGTATCGTGTCCATTACTTTGATCCCTTTAGTGATCTCGGTAGCACGCTCCATTACCTCGTCGCGATTATTTTTGAAGTAGTCGGTCATATAGAGCAACATCTGCTTCCAGTTCTCCTTTGGGAAATACGTACCCGCATATATCGGGCGTCCATCAGGCAGACAAATGGCATTCAGCGGCCAGCCACCCTGTCCTGTGATGATCTGGACAGCATCCATGTATATCTGATCGACATCGGGCCGCTCCTCGCGGTC
>PLSN01000505.1:0-11700 GCA_003165135.1 Bacteroidota bacterium | reverse complement strand
ACCAGTGGCAGGCTGAGTAGCCGATACTTACTATCACGAGTTTGTCCTCAGTCTTGGCTTTGCTCCATGCCTTATCGCCCCAGGGCATCCAGTTCACGGGGTTATGGGCATGCTGCAGCAGGTATGGGCTGGTCTCCTGGATGAGGTCATTGGTATATGGGTGCTCGGGCATGCTGGGGTTATTTGACATGCAAGATGGCAAGAAAAGGCAAGAGATAAAAAGAATGATATGTGAGTATCCCGATGTCATTTTATCCTTCTTGAAAAGAGACTTTTAGTGCTTGAACATAGCCTGTCAAATTTTTTNNAAATAAATATGCATAATTGAAATTTTATATTCTTATTTTGCTTAGTAAATGTAAATATAGCAAAAATTTTATTGTTCTCAAACAAACTCATCATTTTTGTTATTCTGCAAATTCAGCAAATCTTGTAAATTCTGGTTTGCTTTTTTTCTGCTAATTTGCATCGGTGAAAATATCAGCCTCCATTTATTCACAGCGCGAAAAACCGCTCGCAGAGATCGTCAGCCAGCTCAGTGGTCACGGGGTGGACATGCTTCATATCGACTGCCGTGATACTCCGGCTACTTTTGATGACATACGCACGATCAGGCAGCTGACAGATACACCTATTGATCTGCACATAATAGCCGCTGAACCGCAGAAATACTTTGAACTGATCAAAGAACTGAATATCGAGTATGTATCCCTACAGTATGAGGATATGGGGGGAGTAATAGCAATACCAGAATTACCCAACACTAAATTCGGCCTCGCTATCAAGTCTGAGACTCAGATAGATGTTTTGAAAAATGCCAAGGGTTACGAATACGTCATGCTCATGTGCACCACACCGGGTATGAGTGGCGGTACTTTTCAGAAAGAAAATTTCAAGCGTATAATTGAGATAAAACGTCAATATCCAAATCTTAAAATTCAAATAGATGGCGGCGTAAATGATGAAGTGGCGTATATCCTGAGGCTTTTGGGGGTTGATTCCATTGTGTCAGGCTCTTTCCTACTCAATCATTACACGATTGGTTCGGGCATGTTGAGTTTTTATAAGAAGCCGGCAGGAGGAGATTTTTTAGTAAAAGATTTCATGGTACCGGCAGATTATTTGCCGGTATTGGGGGGGAAAGACCTGAACTTCGGAAGAGTATTACAAATAATCGAGGACTATAAACAGGGTTTTGTACTAATAGTGGATGAAAATAATTCACTCAAAGGATTGATAAGCAATGCTGACCTGCGCCGGGGATTATTAAAGCAGATGGGCAACTTGTCTGAGGTCGATGCTAGCCAGATGATAAATAGAAACCCCGTGAACATTAGCGCTCAGGCTACGCTGGGGCAGATGTTAACAAAGATCGACTCACTCAGGTTCATTATATTATTTTTGCCGGTGTTGGATGAAAAGGGAATACTGCAGGGAGCTGTTTTATTGAATAATTTGACCAGAGGTTGACTTAAAACTTATTACCTATTACTTACAACTGAACATGATAGTACATTTAAATAAATCAATAGACAAGGCAAAAGCTGAGGAACTCGGCAGGCAGTATGAAGCGATATGCCTGCATGACGGTAAGCAATATGTGCTCGTGACCTCGTCTAAAGTGAAAGAGGCTGATGCCACTCTCAAAACCGCCTCTGAGGAAGTCTATGTGACGGACTCAGACATACAGCTCGCCAGCAAGCAATACATCTCTAACACACGCAGCATAGATCTCGGTGTGACACAGATAGGAGGGAAGAGTGCTAATACAGTCGTCATCACTGGGCCATGCTCAGTAGAATCTGAGGAACAAATCGAGCAGTCAGCAAAGCTTTGCGTCGAGCTAGGTGTGAAAGTACTCCGCGCGGGTGCTTATAAACCTCGTACATCCCCTTATACTTTTCAGGGTTTGGGACTAGAAGGCTTGAAGCTGCTCGATAAAATGCGCAGCAAATATGGCCTCAAAATAATCACCGAAGTGCGTGACAGTACGCATGTGGATGAGGTGATAGAATACGCCGACATCGTGCAGATAGGAGCGAAGGCCATGTACGATCAGGGCATCCTGCGCAAATGCGGCAAGTCAAATAAATCTATTCTTATCAAACGGGGCTTTGGTTCTACGCTACAGGAGTTCGTGCAGTCGGCGGAGTTCGTGCTCAGCAGTGGCAATCCCAATGTGATGCTATGTGAACGGGGTATCAGGACCTTCGAGACCAAGACCAGGTTTACGCTAGATCTGTGCGGTGTGGCGTGGCTTAAACAGTACACGAACCTACCCGTGATACTTGATCCAAGCCATGCTATAGGTTATGCTTATGGGGTAGCGGACTTGTCTAGGGCATGTGTGGCGATGGGCATAGATGGCCTGCTGATAGAGACACACCCGAATCCTAAAGTCGCTAAATCTGATGCAGAGCAGCAGTTGGACTTTGGTCAGTTCAGGGCTTTGTATAGCAGTATCGGCGCGGTAGCTGCCGCAGTGGGTAGGAAAATAGTCTGATCAAAGCGACAGCTCAGATAGTCTCTTCAATCTTTCTGCATCGAAGCGTTGCAAGTATTTATCTTCTTTGAGTAGTCCATATGCTTTCGCAAAATGAGGTTTGGATTCCTCTTTTCTGTCCAGGGCCAGCAGGCATTCTCCTATCTCCTCGCTAATGTATCCATCCTGCACTTTACTTTCTTTCTCCAGGTCCACTTGTAGCTGAAGTGCTTCTTCCAGACGGCCTATGGCACGATAGGTACGCCCGATGGTCCATTTGGCTATCAGGGTTTCTTTCTCCCTGCTTCGATCCTGCTGCCATGTAAGGCCTTTTTGGAAAATTTCAAGCGCTTTATCATAATCTCCTTTATCAAAATATCCCCAGCCGAGATTATTATACAATGATCCTAACCAATTTTGTGCTTTTTCCTGAGTAGATGTTTCTGCTTTGTGCATGGCACTCAGATTCCACACTATAGCCTCATCAGGTTTTGAAACTATCGCAAGCATGTGCAGGGTATCTATACTATAGAAATCAGTCTTAAGTGCTTCCGATATTGCAAGTGCGGACTCAAATTCTGCCCGGGCATTTTCTTTTTCTCCCTGCCAGTTGTGGGTCCTGCCACGCTCCAGATGGTAACGGACATTCGCCAGATCGGCTTCCGGAAGAGCTGTTTTTACTTCATCCAGCATGGCATGTGCCTCTGTGAACATATGCCGGAGGCTATACGTACGGGCTATCTGAGTCAGCAATTGCAAGTGATACGACAGATCGGATCTTATATCTTCTTTGTCCAGGATCTCACGAAATTTCTGCTCCGTTCCAGCCGGGTCTGAGTAGTTCCAGAGTGTGTCAAATGGCGTTAATTCAGACATGTAGATTATTGCTTTATGATTTTCATTTTTTCTTGCGTTCTTTGCATGACGAAAGAAGAATCAATTAAAACCTCAATATAATGGGTTTTCATTATAGAAAGAAAGACGAAAAATTAATCTCCATAGACAAACTGATGGAAAAGGATAAATATGAACAAAGAGGGGTGTCGGCCAGCAAGGAAGATGTCCATGCTGCTGTCAAGGACCTCTATCACGGACTCTACCCAAAGGCATTTTGCAAGGTATATCCCGACTATATGGCGGGCGATGATGCTTGGTGCAATGCTATGAGCGCAGATGGCTCAGGCACCAAATCTATTTTGGCCTATCTCTACTGGCGGGAGACTGGAGATGTATCGGTCTGGCGGGGCATAGCCCAGGATGCAATAGTGATGAACCTCGATGACCTGCTTTGTATAGGTGCCACAGATAATTTCCTCCTCACCTCTGTCATCAATCGAAATAAGAAATTCATCCCGGGTGAAGTGATAGCCGAGATCATTAGCGGTACTCAGGAATTTATTGATAAAATGAACGACGCCGGTGTCGGCATCCATCTCATGGGCGGCGAGACTGCTGATCTCGGTGATATTGTCCGCACAGTGACGGTAGATGCTGCTATGAGTGTAAGGATGAAAAAAAGTGATCTTGTGCTGACGCAAAATATCAAACCCGGCGATGTGATCGTAGGTCTGGCATCTTATGGCAAGGCTACATACGAGAAGGAATACAACTCAGGTATATCCAGCAATGGCCTTACCTCTGCTCGCCATGATGTTCTTTCTAAATATTATGCAGAGAAATATCCTGAGACTTTCGAGAAAAATATCGATGCACGCCTGGTGTATTCAGGTAGTAAAAAAATGACAGATGCGCTCACCGGCACACCATTGAATGTCGGCAAAGCGCTACTTTCCCCTACACGCACATATGCACCTGTCATAAAAAAGGTGCTCTCAGAAATGCAGGGTCAGGTCAATGCGATCATCAATAATACTGGTGGTGCCTTTACTAAGGTCCTTCATTATATAGAGGTACTAAGGGTCGTAAAAGATGACCTGCTGCCTGTCGCACCTATCTTCAATCTTATTCAGACTGAATCACAAACAGGATGGAAGGAAATGTATAAGGTGCTCAACTGTGGTACAAGGCTGGAAATATACCTGGATGAAAGCCATGCAGCACAGGTCATTGAGATAGCCCATTCTTTCGGCATAGAAGCACAGATCATCGGCTATGTCGAGAGTTCACTGACCAATGAGGTAGAGGTAGATTCGGAGCATGGCATATTTATATATCATTAGTTCGGGCGTTTTTATTTAGCTACATGGGCCACGCCCATTACTCTCTGGGCATGTGATATTTGTATATCCTCTTTATCAAAACGCTCTTTGAGAGTTTTCAGCAGATCGCATTTCATTTCAAAAGCTATGTCATTATCCTTTGCCCATACATATGCGCGGCAGCGTACTCCGTTATCTTCGAGTGCCACTACTTTCGCTGCCACAGGTGCTACATCGTTGGCTTTTTCTGTTTCGGTCCTGGTATCAAGAAAGTCAGGATGCTTCTGCGCCTCTTCTTTCATGATATCAAGCCCTCTTTGGATATCGGTCTCATATATCAGTACCACTTCGAGATTGAATTTGATCCTCGGATCTTTGAGTGAACTATTCATTATCGCTTCACGGCTTATGACCGAGTTTGGTATCACTATTCGCCTGTTCTCTATACTTTTGATGATTGTATGCCGTATGGTAATGTCCTCGACCACACCTATCTGCTGGCTGCTGAGTAGTTTGATATAGTCGCCTACGCTGAAAGGCTTAAATATCACGATAAACACTCCGCTTATGATATTTGAAAACGCCTCCTGAGAGGCAAAACCGATCACGGCCGCCGCGATTCCTGCACCGGCGAATAGTGTTTTACCTAGAGTGTGGAGCGCCGGAACCCTGTAAAATATGAAGAGAGTAGCACATATAAAGACTATAAAGCTAACAGCATTCTGCAAGAATGAATAATTGGTCGGGTCAAAATGCATGATGTGTGCAGACCTGCGGATATAGCGCCTGATCAGCAGGCTTAGCAACTTGCCCACGCCATAAGCGACAATGATAATGATAACAGGCTCTATAAAATTCTCTATTTTGATGATATCTGTATGAAACATAAAAGGCGCCTATTTCAGTATATTTTGTATTTTTATATTCTTCTCAGCAAATAACGGGATAGTTGTTCTTTTATTAAAAAATATCGATCAACATTGCGCAGGTATGTTTTCGAAGGGATTTTGCAGTCAAAAGACGACGATAGTTTTGATTTTGTGCATATTCTATAAATAAATATTTGTTAAAATATCGGTTTGCCAGCTGATTTTACCCGTGATATGTTAGTTTTGGGGCTTTAGTTTAACCAAAATTTAAAAAAGCAATGAAAAAAGTAATGTTATTCTTCGCTGTAGCTGCTCTTGCAGTTAGCGTAAATGCTCAAACTGCTGCGAAACCAGCTGACAAGAAAGCTGATTCTAAAGCAACTACTGCTAAGCCAGCTGCAAAACCAGCTGACAAGAAAGCTGACGCAAAACCAGCTGCTAAGCCGGCTGCTAAGCCAGCTGCTAAAGCTGCTGACAAGAAGTAATTTTCTTCGTCTAAGAAAGAAAAGCGCAACTATTAGTTGCGCTTTTTTTTTTGCCTCTCATTGACTACTGTGTCAAAAGCGCCTAGATTTGCTGCCAATATGCCATCTGTTATTACCCCATTCGTTTTAGCTCAGACCATCTCATGGGCTGAATATTATGCTACCGCAAAGAAATATGTGGAGTCGGATGATAGGCCCGAGCTATACCGCAACGAGAAGATGCTAAAATACACCGCCGATAATATCGGGCGGATGGATCACATACTTTCTACGATCAATATTGAGTCCAAACTGTATAATCTGCTTACTGCCATCGATACCGATCTGATATGGGCGGTCCTGTCCGAGCCCTGGTGCGGAGATGCATCTCAGGTCGTACCGGTGCTCTATACCATAGCTTCGTGTAGTGAGCACATCAGCTTCAGGATATTGCAGAGCGATGCTCATCCTGAGATCATGAGCGCCTATCTGACAGATGGCAGCCGTTCTATCCCAAAGCTCATCTGCCTGAAGGCCGATACACTGGAGGAATTAGGCACATGGGGCCCGCGCCCGGCGAATATGCAGAAAATGGTCCTTGAAAATAAAGACAGGACAGATATTTCATTCGGTGCTAAGGTCAGAATGGTCCACGAATGGTATACCGAAGACAAAACCCATTCCATTCAGGATGAATTCATAGATTTGGTCAAGAAATGGACTTTAAATTGATTTACAGAATTACGGATTTACAGAAGTACAGATTACCTGTTCGCTGATTTCCGAAATCAAAACTCCAAAATCCGCAATAGAAAATGTCAGATATCACCAAACAATCAGAGATACGATTTAAAATAGGCCTTGATAAGCAGAATGTCCCCATAGATATCAAGTGGCAGGCCTCAGACTCCAAAAATCAGGAGCTGCGTGACTGCAAATCTATTATGCTATCTATATGGGATGCTGCCCAGCGCGAAACGCTCAAGATAGACCTCTGGACGGCTGAGATGACCACAGATGAGATGCACTCGCATTTCTTTCAGACCTTGTTATCGCTCGCAGATTCCTATCATCGCGCTACCAAAAACCCATATGTAAAAGAAGAGGTCAAAGCCTTTGCCGAGCAGCTGGCAAAAAAGACGGCAGAGTGGGAAAACGCTAAAGGGTAGTCGATAAGATTCGATTTAGTTGGTGTATTAAATCATACTTCAACAATCCGAAATCATAAATTTTTCAGATGCTCCTGATCGTTGAATTTCTCTATCTCAAACGTTCCGTCTGATAGAAGGTTCACTTTGTACAGGGTCAGATTGACATGTGGAAACTCCTCCATGCGGCTCAGAGGTGTATCTGTGAGTGTACAGAGCATGGACCTGATAGCCCTGCCATGCATGGATATTAGGATATTTCTATCAGGGGTATGCAGGATATGATTGATGAACCTTTTTTGCCTGTCTTGCAGCTCACGGGGACTCTCGCCCTGAGGGGGTTTGGCGTCTATATTTCCGGCGCGCCAATCGTCTATCAGAGTTTTGAACACGTCGCTGTTTTCCATCACCGTATACGTTCCTTCCATTTCACCCCAGCTGATCTCATCGAGTTCGGAGAATATCTCATACGACAGGCCCAGGTCCCTGAACGGATAGATGGTCTGCTGCGCCCTGAGCAGTGTAGAAGTATACATTCCATCAAATGGCACATCCTTATACGCATCAAAAAAAGCTTTTGCCTGTCTCTGTCCAAGCTCATTTAGGGGTAGGTTGACACCTTTGCCCTGTACGATTCCTTTGAGATTATGGTCGGTCTGACCATGACGGATGATGTATAGTTCTTTTCTGATCACTTTGTAAATGTCGTAATACTGCTACTTTCGTGTGAAGATACAATTTTAGCCAAGTTTTGAAACCCGCCGGATCAAAAGATATAGCCACGATTTACCAACAGGCACGCACTCATGGGCAGGCCTTTGTCTCATTTCGCTTGCCTGCTACCAAAAAGATCAATTATATGATTGGGACTGCATCTCATAGTCTGAAAGGCGGAGAACGAGCATTTGTATTTGCACCCTTTGACCCCGGCCAGAAGCCATTTTATATCAAGCCTGAAGGTGTTTCTTCTGAGGCATGTGCATTCCCAATTGACAAGAAGATAAAGAGTACATCAAAAAAGCAATTCACTGATCTCGTAAAAAAAATAATTGCTGAGATAAAAGCCGGGAAGTTTAAAAAGGTAGTAGCGGCAAGAGTTTTAGCGATTGACAGACCTGCTTCATTTGACTCAATTGTTTTTTTTGAAAAATTATGCAGGCAATATGATAATGCATTTGTCTCGATGGCATATATACCCGGTATCGGTTTATGGATAGGGGCATCGCCGGAGGTATTGGTATCGGAGACTTCTAGCAAACTAACTACTTATTCACTCGCCGGTACTAAAGTGATCGAGGATAGCACAGACTGGCATGAAAAGGAACTTGAAGAGCAAAAGATCGTTACTGAATTTATCTATAAAAAGCTCAACAAAACAGTTAAAGGGGAAATAACCATAAAGGGCCCTGTAACACATGATGCAGGAAGGGTTAAACATCTGCTGTCGGTCTTTACTATATCGCATAAGGGCAAAAGTATCTGGAAGCAAGTGGCAAAAGCGCTGCACCCCACACCTGCTGTAGGCGGTATGCCACAGCGTAAGGCCGTTGATTTTGTTTTGCATGAAGAATCTTTTGACCGGGCATTTTATGCTGGTTATCTTGGCCCGGTCAATTACAATACAAAGACCGACCTGTTCGTTAATCTAAGGTGTGTGCAGGTGACTGATGGGCAGTTGATCTTTTATGCAGGATGCGGCGTGACGGCAGATTCAAATACAGAGAAAGAATGGGTGGAAAGTGAAAGGAAGATAGATGTGCTTAAAAGCCTTGTTGACGTCTGAATAGTTTATTCTGAAATGTATTTCATTATTCACTATTCATTCTTAATTATTAATTAAAATGACCACTGACAAAAAGAACATACAAGCCCTCGTAGAGGTCTGCCGTATCAAGGGAATAAAGCATGTGGTCTTTTCTCCCGGCTCGCGGTCCGCACCTCTGGTCATTGGCTTTTCGCAAGTGCGAGAGATACAATGCACGGTCATAGCCGATGAACGTGTCGCCGGTTTTTTTGCGCTCGGTATTGCACAGCAGTCCAGACAGCCTGTGGCATTGGTTTGTACTTCGGGCACGGCAGTGCTCAATCTCGCTCCGGCTATTTGCGAAGCGTATTATCAGCAGGTGCCGCTATTGATATTGACTGCCGACAGGCCACCTGAATATATTGGGATAGGGGAGAACCAGGCCATTGCCCAGACTGGCATCTATGGCAATTATATCCGCAGTTCATATACACTCCCTGAGACTGCCTCCGCAGCCGCTGCGATGACGGCAGAGGCTATTGACCTGACCATGCTCGGCTGTCCTGCACCTATACATATCAATATCCCGCTCCGCGAACCGCTCTATAATACTACAAACGATCCACTGCCAGATTTTTCGATCAATAAAATTTCGCCTCAATTCGTACCACCTCCACAGGCTATTCCTTTGTCACAGAATAATATGCTCATCTGTGGCATGCATGAACTGAATGAGACGCTGTCGGCAGCAGTGGGTGTGTTATCTTCCAGAAGTGATTTTGTGGTCGCTGTCGAGCCTGTTTCCAATATCAGTACGCCTCGTGCTATCTCTAATATGGATACTGCTCTGGCTATGATCAGCGAAGCAGACTATGCGAAATATGCACCCGATACTATCATCACCATCGGCAAACAGATCATATCAAAGCGCCTCAGGTCATTCCTGCGTATGACTGCTCCTGCGCATCACTATCATATCTCCACAGATCGAGGCGAATGGAACGGCCTCGGCGCAAAAGAGTATCATCATATCGTAACCAATGAAATAGTAGCGCTGGAGGCATTATGTAATGCCAGTCCACAGGCATCGGATTTTGCCGTACTGTGGTCGAACATCAATCAAAAGGTTATTCAGCGCAGGAAGGAATTTGCAACCACGGTTGCTTTCAGCGACTGGTGGGTGTTTGCCAAGCTGATAAACAGCTACCCCGATGGTGCTAATATCCAGTACGGCAATTCATCTCCTGTCCGGTATGCCTGTTTGTGGCCGACCAGAAAAGGCGTCACGGTCAACTCTAATCGTGGCACAAGCGGTATAGACGGCTGTGTGAGCACGGCAGCCGGTGCGGCCTTTCAATCAGGGAAGTTAACTATATCCATAATCGGCGATATAAGTTTTCTTTATGATTCAAATGCCCTTTGGAATAATGCTCTATCTCCCAATCTGCGCATCATCATGATCAATAATGGGGGGGGAAATATATTTCGCCTGATAGAAGGCCCCGGCCGGGTAGAGAACTTCGAGAAATTTTTTGAAACCAGACATAATCTCAGCGCAGAATTTTTGGCACAGATGTATCAGATACCTTATTATTTTTGCGACCGCGCAGATGATATGGATTTTGTATTAGGACAGTTTTATAAACCACAAAAAGCCAATAAACCTGCCATACTCGAGATCAAAACAGATGGGCTGATAAGCGAAAAAGTGTACAAACAATATTTTGAATTTTTGAAAAGCAACTAATTGTATTGCACCTATTACCTAAAACTTACAACTTAATACCACGATATGGCAAAGAGAGAATGGCAAACCATCAAGGAATACAAGGAAATCAAGTTTGATTTCTATGAAGGAATAGCAAAGATCACCATAGACCGCCCGCGCTATCGCAATGCCTTCACACCACTCACAGTGAAAGAAATGATAGATGCGATGAATATATGCAGGGATAGCCTCGATATTGAGGTCATTATCCTCACAGGAGCCGGAGATATGGCCTTCTGCTCAGGCGGTGACCAGAACGTACGCGGCAATGGAGGCTATGTGGGCGCCGACCTCGTTCCAAGGCTTAATGTACTCGACCTGCAGAAGCAGATACGCTCGATACCCAAGGCGGTGATCGCGATGGTCAATGGTTTCGCTATCGGTGGTGGGCATGTGCTGCATGTGGTATGCGACCTTTCTATAGCTTCTGAAAATGCCATCTTCGGACAGACAGGCCCTAAGGTTGGTTCATTTGATGGGGGCTTTGGTGCATCCTATCTGGCCCGCTGTGTGGGGCAGAAGAAGGCACGCGAGATATGGTTCCTCTGCGATCAGTACAATGCGCTGGATGCACTCGATATGGGCCTGGTCAATAAAGTAGTGCCGCTCGAAGTGCTCGAAGATACCACAGTAGAATGGTGCAAAAAGATACAGGAAAAATCTCCGCTCTCGATTCGTATGCTGAAATCTTCTTTCAACGCCGAACTCGACGGGCAGGCAGGCATACAGGAACTAGCCGGCAATGCGACCCTTCTCTACTATCTCAGTGATGAAGCCAAAGAAGGAAAGAATGCCTTCATAGAAAAACGCAAACCCGATTGGAGCAAATTTCCGAAGTTTCCGTAACTATTTATCAGGCTCTGTTTCTCTTTTAGGCTGAAAGTATTATCTTCGTTACCCTTTCAGCCCAAAAATGTGATGACAGCAGCTCTCCCAATATATAACCCCGCACTCAATGTGCCCGGACGTCCGGACTACTGGCAGACCATCCGATATATATACCATCACCTCGATTTTCACATCTCCGAAGATGAGGCTTATGTCATTACCAATCTCTTTATAGAAA
>PLSN01000042.1 GCA_003165135.1 Bacteroidota bacterium | reverse complement strand
GATGATAGCCTCAGGCGTATCATCTACCACAAACTCGCAGCCTGTAGCCGACTCCAGTGCGCGGATATTCCTACCCTCACGGCCGATGATCTGACCTTTCATTTCATCGCTTTCGAGATTGAATACTGATACCGTGTTTTCTATTGCATTCTCTGCGGCAGTACGCTGTATAGATTGTATGATGATCTTCTTGGCTTCTTTGTTTGCGTTGAGCTTGGCATTGTCTACGATATCTTTCATGATAGACAGGGCGCTGGCCTCAGCTTCTTTGCGCATAGAGTCCACGAGTTCTTTTTTTGCGTCTTCCTTGGACAGAGAGCTGATCTGCTCGAGCTTGCTCACGAATGTCTCATGGCTTTTCTCCAGTTGTTCCTTCTTAGAGTTCAGTACATCCAGTTGTTTGTTAAGGTTCTCACGGATCTGGTCATTTTCTTTATCCTTTTTTGAGATCTCAGATTCTTTTTTGGATGCTTCTGCCAGTTTGCTGCTGGCGTCGAGATGCTGCTGCTTGATCTGTGCTTCTCTTTCTACCAGCTTTTTGCTGCGCTCGGCTATTTCCTGATCGTTTTTAGNNTTTAGCTGCAGAAAGTGTTCTTTGGCTTCGAGTTGTTTGTCCTTCTTGGTGTTTTCGGCATTTCGGTTGGCGTCTGCTATTATCTTTTCTGCGGCTGATTTGGCATCTGTTACTTTCTTTTCGGCCTCGGCTTTTGCCTCAGCTTCTATTTTCTCCACGCTACTTTTCGTGGAACCTTTACCTGCAAAAAATCCAACAGCAACTCCTACCACTACACCGAGAACAGCAATGATTATGATTGTTCCCATTTATTGTTGCTTTGTTTTTATAATGAATGAATAAATAATCTCTCCTCACCCCGGCCCTCTCTCCCAAGGAGATGGTGGAATGCAAAAACTTACTGATAAAAAAGTACGTGCTATCGGAGAAAAAGCGCTTTAATGCGCCTGTGTGAGTATCTGTTCCAGTTCTGACAGTTTCTGCTCAAAGTCGGTATCCTCTATGATGATCTTCTTTTCATTTCTCATGTGCTCCACTGCGAAAAGCAATAATACCATTGCCAGGTAGTCCTGCTTGTCTTTCCCATCATACATGCGCTGGTATTCCCTGATCTTTTCATTTACCAGTTTTACAGCCTTCAGTACCTCCTCTTTTTCTTTCTCTAATACCTTCAGGGGATAGATCCTATCCGAAACGGTCACATTGATCTGCACTAATCCATCCATCACTCAATCATTTAACAATGCTATACTATTGTCTATTTCCCTGATGTACTCGTTTATCTTCCTTTTTAGGGCGGCGGTATCCTCGCCGCTTTCAAAAGAACGTGCTAACTTAATGATTTTTATCTTATTATTTAACTCTTCAATCTCAAGTGCCTGATTATCAATCTGCAATTTGAGCCTCTGGGCCTCTTCGCGGGCCTTAATCAGGGCAGCATCTCTCTCGGCGACCTGCCTGAGCAGCCACTGAGTGCGTCGAATAATAAGGTCTAAACGGTCAGTATAAGTCATAATGTTAAAGTAAAGTTAATCAGGAAATCGGTAAATGCCTTAGACTCAATCCACCATTTGTGGATTTCGCCTACAATTGCAGTAACCTCATTGGAGTGTTTCCAGTCTTGACTTATTCAGACATAATCTATTGCATATTTCAGACAAGGTCTTGTATAAGGAAGGTTAAAAGCAGGCAATAGTTTTCATATCCCGATAGTTCAGTATATTTTCAATGAATGAAGTATCTGATATTTTTGATGGTTATGTTAAATAACCTGGTGGGTTTCTCTCAATCCGATTCTGAGTACATAATCAAAATGGCCGCAGATGCCGGCATCAAACGGCCAGTACCTCCGCCATACGCCTCTCTTGCGGTAAGGGTACCGATCAAAACGGACTCTATTTCAATGGCACAGTGGCGAAAAAACTATATCTTAAGGATGCAGATCGGTACAGGACTTTTGAGTGGGGGTATTTTGCTCGTAGCAGCGCATATTTTTGCAGTAGCCTTTGTGCCTCATTTCAATAGAAATGGGGTAATAGCGACAGCAGCCATCGGCGTGACTGCCATGAGCGCAGGTGCTCTCTTGCTCCCTATCGCGGCATCAGAGCGGCACAGGTACAAAAAAACTATTCGCATCGCACTGGCTAAAGAGGGGTTGTAGCATCCGGGAGCATATTCGTTTGATGAAACACTTTTGACCTTTGTTGTTATTTGATTCCGTAGCATGGTTTATTTGCCGCTTTTACTTAAACCGTTTTGCATCTGAGCACGAAAGAGAGCTCTTTTGCGTTTCAGAGCATTACATTAAAACATAATATGCGATACTTAACCATAGTCCTTTTTCTTATCAGCAGCCTTTTTGCCCAATCACAAAAGATCAAATTCGGTGAATGGGAAAACCTCACCACATCAGGCAAGCTCCCACCAGAGTGTAAACTGATGCACAGCAATAATAATCTCGACCTCGTCAAATACAAGGGCAAGTATTATCTGGCATTTCGCACAGCACCTACACACTATGCATCAAAAAAGGTGAAAATGTATGTGGTCAGCTCTTATGACCTCAACATCTGGGAGTATGAAACTGAGATCGCTCTGGACCGCGATGTGCGCGAGCCCAAGTTTGCTGTTTACCATGATACATTGAACTTGTACTTTTTTACGGGAGGTCAGAGCATATTCAGTTTTGAGCCTCACCAATTGCTGATGTGCAGGACTATTGGTTCTCATTATTGGAACCAGCCCATATCTACGAATCTCGACGGCTTCGTGCCCTGGAGGCTGCGCCAACGCAATGACACACTGTATATGTCCGCTTACGATGGCAGAAACCTCTACAACACGAAACATACATCAAACCTCCGTCTATTCTATACTACCAGCGCTACGAGTTTTAAGCAGTTGACTGTGGCCCCTCAGATAGATGCGGACCATGCTGAGGAAGGTGAATTTATTTTTGACAAGAAAGGAGACCTCTTTGCTACTGTGAGGCTGGAATCCTCAGGTGCCCTGATCTGTAATGCCGATCATACCAACATAGGAAGCTGGCGCAAGGTCAAAACAAAAAATAAATATGACAGCGCCTTGCTGTTTGATCATAATGATGATCTCTATCTGGTATCTCGCAGAAATAAAGACGGGGAGATGAACAGGTACTCTGACTCCGTGCTGACCAAAGGGCAGCAGATACATAACATGGTGAGATATTGGTTTACGAGAAAAGTGACCTCGGTCTTCAAACTCAATAAGCAGGACCTGAGTCTGACACTGGTATCTGACCTCCCCAGCACAGGAGATAATGCATTCCCGGGTATCGTCAAACTAGACGACAATAACTATGTACTGATGAACTACTCCAGCAATATCAAAGGAAGGAAGAAGATATGGTTCACGGGGCAACTGGGCCGCACCTATATCTATATGTCAAAAATGACCTTCGAACCGGATGCACTGGGGCTGAAGTAGAAGATATTATATAAATTTGTCTAGATGAAATGCATAGTATGTAAAAATGGAGAATGCCATCCTGGTCATACATCAAAGATGTTTGACAAGCAGGGAAACATCACTATTTTCAAAAATGTACCTGCCCTGATCTGCGATAACTGCGGCGCTAAATTCTTTGATGATGATATCTCCAAAATGCTCCTTCAGAAAGTCCGTGAGATCAGAAAGAACGGCTCCGAACTGGAGGTGATAAATCTACAGGCGGCGTAATTAAAACACAGTTTTCCGATTATTACTAAAAGGATTAAAGAGCTGGTCTGTGATGTCCTTTTTGCCGTGTACAAGTATTGTTACATAAATCAAATAAATTAGAATAGCTCTTCCCGCAATTTTTACAGAAATATTTTAATTTTTCGCTGCCTTGATATAGTGAATGTGTCCCTCTATTAACTCCATTAGGATTTTGGGGGCAAGAGTTACTTAGAAGGGCACTTACATTTGAATACTTCTTTCCACAGTTCTCACAATAGTAATTTGTTTTTTCCATAATGCCTTTTTGAGGGATGGGAGAGTAATTTTTATTTTCTTTTTTACTATTTAAATGACCCCCATTTGAGGATAAATCTTCTTTCTGATACCTCACAATCTTATTACGGGATGATGTATTTGAATTATTACTCGTATCAAAAAATATGTAAAGTACAATAATGCAAGCTAGAATGCTAAAAACCCACCAATACTTTGTTATTGTGTCNNCAATTATAACACGACCCCACTCAGAGATAATGGTGTCAATAAAAATTTTATCCCCTTCTGAAATTGAACCAATAACCTTATAATTTATTCCTGCCCCGCTTCTAATATTTAATTGAGTTGTTGCCTGATAGTACTCACCTGCCTTTATATAATTGCAACTGAACAAGAACAGAAAAGCACAAAAGAGACCTTTTATTTTCATTTTAAAAATAGTTAGTTAGATGACCAATTTTTCACAGCTGTGATAATGTCGTTGCAATAACTCTCTTTAGAAACACCAGTAGTGCCCGGCCTCTGTGCTGGATGGTAGGCATCAATGAATATTTTTTCATCCTTTATTATGTAATTATTACTACCATTTCGCTCCATTTGTTCTCCCGTGAAACCTAAATTCTGAAAGAAATGATGAAGAGTTGAACCACCAATTATGATGTCAGGGTCGTAATATTCGATTTGCTTATGTAGAATATCATTATGGATAAGATAAGCCTCTTTAATAACAGATTCGGGGCTTGATGTCCTGCCTGGTATTTTTTTTATGTTTATGTAAGCTGAACTTTGAATAGCATTAAGTACTGATGGGTCATATTCAACATAAGGCATTTTTTCCCATAAGCAAAAATTGTTTAATATCCCCCATGATGTATAAATAATTGGCATGAAAGTAGGTTTCCCATCAGTAAATTCATCGTAAGATTTTTTTTCTGCAAGCGCTTTTTTTAAATCATAATCTCCGCCTTCTGGATTCCCATCTTCATCAAAATAATCATAAGGCTCTTTTAATATCCAAAGTATCTTGTACTTAGCAGAATAATATTTATTTATGTCAATTATGCCATCTTTTATTGGCTTAACCTTCTCGTTGTCAGAGATGATTTTCTCTTCAACTAGCTTGTCAATTTTATATGCTTTTTTCTTAAGTTCTTGAATCGTCATCAGGTATTATATTTATGATTAAAGAGTTTGTATTCCATTTTCAAATTTTCA
>PLSN01000406.1 GCA_003165135.1 Bacteroidota bacterium | reverse complement strand
AAGCGAATCAAGATCCTGCAGAAAACCTGTCTGCGGTCCACTAATGATCTTGCCTTCAGGTGTCTTATATCGGGTATTGGGTATCTGGTGTCTGTAATCTGATGTTTCAACAGCTTTGAGTATTTTCGGAAAGGCTACATCACCTTCGCCTACCACTACAAAGTCAACGATAGGCTTTTGCATAAGCAAATGAGGAACTGCTGAGGCGTGCACCCCGCCGAAGACTGTTTTTATGGCTGGATTGAGCTGCTTGGCTCTTTTTGCTATATCCAGGGACCACTGATAGGTAGACGTGAGAGGCGAGAAGGCGATGACATCAGGTTGTTGTCTTTCGATGGCGCTAATCACTTCAGATGTATCATCGAAGTATGGAGATAGCCATGGCATCTCCAGATTGAACCGATCATGAAAGAGTGACGCCGAAAAAGCCAAGTCCGTCTGGTGGCCATGCACTTTGGCAATGGCAGAAAGCATACTGATGCCCAGCTGCTCCGTACCCAATGCCGCAAATGTTACCTTGACCATCCTGTAAATTAAAGGATTTCTCAAGAATTTTAATAAAATACTGAATAAATTAAACTCTATTTTTACCTCACCTGTTTAAGGGGCTGTGTAGGAATGAATAAAAAATACTTATTGTAAGAATCATTAATAAGAAAAGAGGTGGTCGGTCAGGAAAAGTAAAGTAGTAGTGTTAGATTTGCGATCTAACAAAAATGAACAGTTACCCTACTGACCTTACCGCCAAGCAATGGCAAATTTTAGAAAAAAATGAGTGATAAAAGAAAACGAAAACATCCTATACGCAAGATATTAGATGCTATACTTTGTAAAGTAAAGACCTGCTGCTAGTGGCGAATGTTGCCAAAGACCTTTGCTTTTTAGGAGCTGTTATAGCATTATTTTAGGACATGAAAATATAATGGCTTGATAAAAGTGCTATTGGAAGAAGTAGTTTACAAAATAAGAAGCTCGGTAGGCAAAAAGGACGTTCGACTGTTTATATAATTGATAGTCAAAGCGCTAAGAATAGTGCTTTCAATGACTTTGAGATAGGCTATGATGCAGGTAAAAAAGTGAAGGGCAGAAAAAGACATATAGCTACAAATACATTAGGCAATCTTTTGGCTGTAGAAGTATATCGTGCCTCATATGCCATCAGAGCACAGGGCTTTGATATTATTAAACATCCTAACAAAAGCATTGTGAAAGTCTTTGCTGATGGCGGTTATAAAGGGCAACTCATTGAACAGGTAAAACAAGATTTAAGCTGTAAATTGGAAATCGTAAAGCGGACCGATAAAGGATTTAAGGTGCGGACCGAAAGATAGATTGTAGAAAAAACATTAGCATGGATAAGTAATGACCTGAGAAATTCTCACGATTATGAGTTCTCTCCTTTAACAAGCGAGACAATTGTGAAGTTATCTTTTATAAAAACAGTGCTTAATCAACTTTTGACTAAAATTTAAACAGCCTCTTAAATGACATTCACTAAAAATCTGATGAAAAGAGCACTGGTATTAGGAGCAGGAGGATTCATAGGAAATCATTTGGTCAAAAGACTCAGAAAGGACGGGTTTTATGTCAAAGGGGCAGATATCACTCATCCTCAGTTTTCGCAGACCGAGGCAAATGAGTTCATACTTGGAGACCTCAGGGACTTTCATTTTTGCCAGACCCTCTTCGATGGACCATATGAGAGAATATACCAGCTCGCCGCAGACATGGGCGGCGCCGGTTATATCTTCAGCGGAGAGAATGACGCCACTATCATGTCAAACTCCGTACAGATCAACCTGAACATCCTCCATCTTTCCCGAGAGAGGAAACCGGGCTTGCTTTTCTTTTCCTCGTCAGCCTGCATCTATCCCGACCCATCTGAGCCCACCCCAGACATGTATGCGGAGAACACGGCGTACCCGGCGCTACCCGACAGCGACTATGGCTGGGAAAAACTATTCAGCGAAAGACTATATGAGGCTCACGCGCGAAACTTCAGTCTGGATGTTCGGATAGCGCGATTTCACAATATCTATGGCCCCGAAGCTATCTGGCAGGGAGGCAAGGAAAAAGCGATAGCCGCTATCTGCCGCAAGGTCATACAGGCCACTGAGAATACCACCATTCAGATATGGGGAGACGGCAGGCAAACAAGATCCTTTCTATACATAGATAAGTGCCTAGAGGCTATCGAGCTTCTCATGCAGTCATCATTTCCGCATCCTGTCAATATCGGATCGGACGAGATGATCTCCATACAGGCCCTAACCGAGATGACCATCGCTATCTCTGGCAAGAAACTATCCATCGAGAATATCAAAGGACCAACAGGTGTAGAAACTAGAACATCTAATAATACTATGATAAAAAAAGAACTAGGCTGGGCACCTGACTATCCGCTGAGAAAAGGAGTGGAGACCACCTATAGATGGATAGAAAGTCAGGCGAAACAGCATTCTTAAGTACTCGGCACCACATACTTGCATCAATTAAACAGCTTATTGTGGAAGCTTTTTCATACTTTAGACGGCAATATGTTATCAAGATTTTCAAGCTTATTTAAGACCAAAGCAAAGACTAAACCTTTATCCCCTCTATCGACTTCGGAGGATGTGAAAAACTTCTATAACAACAATACCGACAAGTTCATAAAAGTATATGGCGAAATAATTCAGGCATTCCGAACCAAAGATGTAAAAGACTACCTCACCTATACAATCACTAATGCCGAACTGAAAGATGGCCAGAAAATACTCGATGCCGGATGTGGCGTAGGAGGTCCGGCCGGCTACTTCGCCTCACAGCTGAATGTAGACATAAAAGGGATAACCATCTCTGACTATCAGGTTACAAAATCCAAAGAGATTCTGGCTCAGAAGATCCTGAAAGGATCAGTGGAAATATTGCAGGGCGACTATCACAAGATCGACAGCATTTTTGGAGAAAATGTGTTTGACAGGGTTCTTTTTTTAGAGTCTTTCGGGCACTCGTCGAGGCAGAGTTTTTTACTGGAAAAAGCCTTTAAGGTGCTGAAGCCAGGTGGCATACTGTATATCAAGGACCTGTTCAAAAGAGAGCATCCAAACGAAGAAGATGGCAAAAAGATTGATGCAATCATCAACGCGATCAATCAGGCATACTCGTACAATGTGGCAGACTTCACCGAGGTGATAAAAACCATTCGGAAATTGAATTTCATCCTTCTCTTTGTCAAAACACCTGAGGTCGTAACCGAGCAGTTCGAGCACCTCACCATCTCTAATGATTTCCAAAACCTCTTTGACATCGGCAAGATCATCTCTTGGGAAAATTACATCTTCCCCATCGATTTCTACGAGATCAAACTGATGAAACCCCCATTTGACATCAATAAAGAGAAGCACCTATACTTTTTAAATCGCCCCGAAATAACCTCCTGATAAATATGGGTCAATCCGGCAGCATACCAATACAGCCCTTCAGAGCAGATGACTGGTGGACCAGCAAGGCCTCTCTGCTTATGGGTTTTGTATATCTATTTGCCCTTTGGTTTCATATTTCATTTGAGCGCTTCATTCCGCTTGCGCTATTTTCCATACTGGTCATCACGGGCTTTGCATCCTTCGGCTACCTCACCAATGACTTTTTTGACAAAGAAAAAGATATGCTAGCCAGCAAAAAGAATTTCCTCCTCGCCAAACCTCTCGTCTATCAGATAGGTCTAGCCATAGTGTCGATCAGCCTAATAGCAATGCCCTGGTTTTTTCTACCTGCTGACGGACCGAGCTTCTGGCTGATCGGTATACAACTGTCTCTATTCCTGCTATATTCTTGCCCACCAGTCAGACTGAAAGAAAAAGGCGCTGCAGGTGTACTGGTCGATAGCCTATATGCGCATGCCATTCCGACTATTCTCGCGGCATATACTTTCTTTCTGGCATCATCTATTTCGCTGCCATACATCGCATTTGCCTTACTCTTTTTCTGGCAGCTGCTGAGCGGCTTGAGAAATATCCTGATCCATCAGCTTGAAGACACAAGCTCAGACCTATCATCCGGCACCCAAACATTCGCAGGTACTACAGACACTAAAAAAATCCTTCAAATACTGCAGGTTGTCATCCTGCTCGAGTTAGCCTTTTGTCTGGCTTTTTTCTCATTGCTCACAGTCGGAGAACATCTTTTCGCAGTATGTATCGCTGCTGTTTTCGTGCTGTGCTTCCGGAGTAGTTTCTGGTACATACATCTGACCCAAGAGGAACTACCGGATCTCCCCCTTCGCTATTTCCCGAATAATGTCTACGAAAAATGGCTGCCTGCGATCTATCTTATCCTGCTGTCTTTTAGCAATGGCTATTTCATCATCCTACTTGTCCTGCATATCACTTTATTCAATTTCGATCTCTATCGCAGCATTATCCGCATAGGCTCTAATATCCGAAACAACCTTCCGCTCGGATACATACACTACTCGATAGTGCTTCCAATTTGTATTTTTATCTCAAAGGTCATCAATCACTTGATCTATTACAGCCTGCTCATCTTGAGTATTGACCTCAAGAAGGAACAGATGTCTGCCTTAGATTACTTTAGAAAAAAAAGGAGGAATAACAGATAGATGTGTGGTATTGTAGGACATATTAAAGTGTCAGGAACGATAGACCATGCCGTCTTTGACAGGATGCGAGATGCACTCGCACATCGCGGGCCGGATGATGCCGACAGCCATTATTTGAATAATGACAGCATAGCGCTTGGTCACAGAAGGCTGTCCTTTCTCGATCTATCTCCCGCCGGCCGGCAGCCCATGAGCAATGAGGATGACAGTATCTGGATTGTTCTGAACGGAGAGATCTACAACTACATCGAGCTGCGCGAAATACTCATCAAAGAGGGGCATCAATTTAGGACACAGACGGACACCGAGGTCATCCTGCATGGTTATGAGCAGTGGGGGATTAATGTACTGAGCAGGCTCAAGGGTATGTTTGCATTCGGACTGGTAGATCAGCGGCGAGGGAAGTTATACTTGGTCAGGGACCGCTTCGGGATCAAACCTCTTTATTACAGGCATGACGCGGCTGGTCTGATCTTCGCTTCAGAGCTGAAAGCCATCCTAGAGGATCCCTCCGTGAAACGCGAGATGGACTTTTCTGCCTTTTCTGATTTTTTTGTATACAGATATATCCCTTCGCCCAAAACGATCTGGAAAGGCATCTCAAAACTGCCACCTGCCAGCTATTCAGAATACGATATTCGTACTAATAGCCTCTCCGACAAGACCTATTGGATCATACCTTTTGGCGATAAAAAGGTCTCTGAAGAAGAACTGGTTCAGTTGTTTGACAAGGAGTTCGGCGAATCTGTCCGTATACATGCCCGGAGCGATCTACCTGTCGGTTCTTTTTTGAGTGGCGGATATGACAGCTCCTCGATAGTATACTACCTCAGTCGCGCAGGCTACAGGCCTTATACTTTTTCTATTGGCTTCAATCATTGGGACAATAGCGAGGACCGCTTCGCTGCCATCGTCGCCGAAAAATTCAATGTGCCTCTGCAGACTACTATCGCAAAGAGGACTTCACTGGACCTGCTGGATATCATGCCTCAGGTATACGATGAACCGATAGCGGATATCTCTATCATCCCCACCTGGATGGTCAGCCATCTGGCAGCCAAAACTGTAAAAGCAGTGATGAGCGGCGAAGGTGCAGATGAGTTATTGGGAGGCTATACCTGGCAGAAAGAATTCTTCGCGCGAAATCATCTAACCCTCTCTAAAAAGATCAGAAAATTCTTCACCGCAGATAAGCAGTCCACATTGGCTTTCTATGCGGAGGCGATGGCTATGGGAAGATTTGATGCTATTGAGCTGTCACAACTTTATACTCCGGCCTATCAACAGTATATCCCGGAGGATACAGACTGGTTTTATCGTCAGCATTTCGATCCATCTCTCAGCCCACTTCAGTCTATACAGAAAATGGATATCAAATGCTTTATGGGTGAACTGGTGCTGACCAAAATAGACCGTGCCAGCATGGCAAATTCACTCGAGGTACGAGTGCCCTTTTTGGATCATGAGCTATTTGAATCAGTACTAAGCGTGAATGAGAAAAGGTATTTCAACCCCAACATTACTAAGTTCCTCCTCTACGAAAACATAAAAAACTATTTGCCCGAAAAAATACTAAATAGAAAAAAACAGGGTTTTGTCGGGCCTGATAGTTATTATATGGATCTCAATTTTTATAAGGCCACGCTGGACAGCTCCAGATTGATCAGCGATGGAATAATAAGGAAAGAATATTATCTTCAACTGGTTGCTCACCAGCAGTACTGGAAGCTCTGGAAACTGATAGTAATGGAGAAATGGTATCAGCACTGGTGCGGATAAAAAAAAGAATATGGCAAAGATCTTACTGACCGGGGCAGCCGGCTTTATAGGCTTGAATGTATATCAAAGGCTTTTTCAGGATCATGAGATTGTGGCGTTGGACAATTTTTCCTCTTTTTCCAATCATCAGATCAAACTCGACCGACTAACCTATCTCACTGGCAAGGCTACCCCAGAGTGGGATGAAGAGATGCGATTAAAAAACAATGATCATCTTTTCTATAAGCTAGACATCACAGATACTGATCGGCTTGCGCGCCTTTTTGCGAAGCATCGGTTTGATCTGGTCATAAATCTCGCGGCTATGACTGGCGTGCGGCAGTCGATCTCCAATCCTGTAATCTATGAGCAGTCAAACATTCAGGGCTTTACTAATCTGCTGGAACTATGCCGGATTCACCATGTCGGAAAGATCATTTACGCTTCCAGCTCCTCCGTCTATGGTGGCAATAAGCAAAACCTTTTCAGAGAAGATGCAGCGATTGACAATCTGCTCAACTACTACGCGGTTACCAAAAGAATGAATGAGCTAGCAGCGGAGAACTATACTACTCTCTACGACATGGAAGCCATCGGTCTGCGCTTCTTTACCGTCTATGGCCCATGGGTCCGACCTGACATGGCCACCTATTCGTTCATAAAAAACATCCTGGAGGAGAGGCCGATCACTCTATTCAATCATGGCAATATGGAGCGCGATTTCACTTTCGTCGGCGACATTGTAGAGTCCATCACCAGAGTCCTGTCTAAACTGCTGAACGGAGAAACCTCGAGTCCCCATGCCATATACAACATCGGAGAAGGCAAACCAGTAAACCTCCGCGACTATCTGGGGATCCTCGAGAATATCTTTCAGAAAAAAGCGATCATCGAGAGCGCTCCTATGAATAAAGAGGAAATGATCTGTACCTTCGCGGACTGTAGCAGGCTGTTTGATTTCATAGGATTCAAACCGACTACCGGCGTGGAGAAAGGGCTGGAGAAAACCGTAGACTGGTACCTATCCTATCAGAGCCGCAGGAAAAAATAAAATGGACAAGACGGAAAATATATTTGTATTCGTAGTGTGCGGTGCGCGGGAGCATATAGACTCCCTACATTTCTCATTGATCTCACTCAGGAGATTTTCCTGCAGCAGGATACTGATCATCACAGATCCCGCCAGAAACGAGATACCCGTCGTTCACGAAGAGGTCATCGCTATCAGGGCACCCACAGAATATGATCACCACCAGGCCAGCATCTATCTCAAAACCGGCCTTCACAAATTTCTACCCAAGGGCAATAACTACTGCTATCTCGACACCGATGTGGTAGCGCTGGATGACAAAGTAGACCAGATCTTTAGCGAGTACAGATCGCCCATCACTTTCTGCACCGACCACTGTGTGCTGGAGGAGTTTAGTCCATCTGCGATATACTGCGGCTGCATGGAGGCCTTTAAGATCGACAGCCCTAAGCCTTACTATTTTCATAATGACTTTTATCAGAACGTACTGCCGAAACTGAATTACATTGACAATTGCATCAACGAGATAGAGGCTCTGATAGCAAAGACCAAATCTTCCAAATTGGTTTATCAATGGCATACATTCAAATACAGCCTGCCAGGCAAATACTATCATCTCAATGATCAGTATAAAATGGATAAGGCACTCGGTCTTTGGTATGATCAGAATGGCACACTTCTATCTTATCCACCCAATGCCAAAGACGATATCCTCTATGTGTCGGAGAAAACAGGATTCTCCTACGATCCCATTACGAAACAATGGTCAAGACAGGACGGCACTTCACTGACCAACCTGATTTGCAGCCACCTGATAGAAAAACTCGATGAGAAATTTGGCATACGCGTCAGTCCTTTCAGCTGGCAGCACTGGAATGGCGGGGTTTTCCTGTTCAATGATGATTCAGCTGATTTTCTCGATCACTGGCATCGTACCACGATGGATATCTTCAAAGATAAAGCATGGAGGACCAGAGATCAGGGCACGCTGGCTGCTACGGTTTGGCATTTCGGTTTGCAGGACCATCCTACACTCCCCCTCGCTTTTAACCTCATAGCAGATTTCAATAATAAGAACATAGAATATTGTGGTGAGCTGACATTTCGCATCGTCACATCTCAAAAAATTATTAAACCTCATTTCATCCATATCTACCACCACTGGGGCGACACGCAGTGGCATGTATGGAGAGATGTGGCCAAACACATTAAGGAATAGATGGATGCGGCAAACAAAATAATCAATGCATTATGGATAGGGAACAAACTGAGTAAAATTGAATTGCTCACGATAAGTTCCTTTCTAAGGATGGGTCATACATTCCGACTGTGGACCTATGAACCGCTGCTCACGCCCCTCCCCACTGGAGTAGAAATATGCGACGCTTCCCTGATCATCCCGCAGTCCCTGGTCTTCAGTTACAAAAACACAAATAAATACGGTCATGGCAAGGGAAGTGTAGCAGGTTTTTCGGACATCTTCAGATATAAGCTGCTCTATGAAAACGGCGGCTGGTGGGTAGATATGGATGTGAGCTGTTTGAAACCATTTGATTTTCCCGAGTCCTATTTTTTCAGAGATCATCATGAGCTTAGTATGGTCGGAAATGTGATGAAGTGCCCGAAGCATAGTGAGCTTATGAAACTATGTTATGAAGAAAGTATTCAGTCCATAGATGAAAATAACACCGACTGGCACAAGCCCATTGAGATTCTAAACAAGCATATTGCAGCACTTCAGCTTCAGAGCTTCATCAAAACCGGCGTCAGCAATCCCGACCAATGGGACAAGACCAGCCGCTTTGTCAATTATGGAGATCTGCTCCCTCAGGATTGGTATTTCATTCACTGGCAAAATGAGGAGTGGCGCTCCCGGAATATCTCAAAACAGGATTTCTATTTCAAATCCACATTGGCTAAGCTGCTCGAAAAATACAGGCTATTCACTATCCCGGAATCTATCATGGGCAGGATAGCGAATAGAATAAGACATTTTCATTACTTTCATTGATAAATAATTACCTGCGCAGCACTCATGATCTTATCAAACCAAACAAAGCAGTCCTACAACACCTCCCGCACATGCGCAAAAAAAAGCATTGTATGCCACGCCCCTTATGTCAATCTGAATTTCGAACAGACCGGTGACGTACGTGCCTGCTGCTATAACTTCAAACATGTACTAGGCAAATGGCCCGAACAAAGGATCCGCGAAATATGGCAGGGGCAGAAACTCGAAGCGTTAAAGGGCTATATCTCCGACAATAATCTCGGTGGTGGCTGCATAGAATGCGGCAAGATGATCGAAGCAGGAAACTATCAGGGAGTGAGGGCACGATATTACGATGAGTTTGCTACTAATTCCTTTTCAGACAAATTGGCATCTGTCGCCCGAAAACTCAGTGGCGGCTTTGCCTATCCCAAAGTGATGGAGTTTGAGCTCAGCAATGAATGCAATCTCGAATGCATCATGTGCAATGGCAGCTTCTCCTCCAGCATTCGCAAGAACAGGGAAAAACTTCCTCCCATCATTTCTCCGTACAATGAAAAATTCGTGGATGAGTTGGAGGAGTTCATACCGCATTTAACGGATGCCAAATTTCTAGGTGGAGAGCCATTTATGATAGACATCTACCTGTCTATTTGGGAGCGTATTCTCAAGATCAATCCGCGTATCAGGATGCACATCACCACTAATGGTACCTTCCTAAACAATCGTATCAAAAACCTGCTGGAAGGACTCAATGCTGGGATTATCCTGTCTATCGACTCAGTAGAAAAAGAAACATATAAAAAGATCCGTGTAAATGGCAACTTTGATAAAGTGATGGAAAATCTGGACTACTTTCTGGATTATACCAAGAGGAAAAAGACATTCATCTCAATGGCTGCCTGTCCCATCGCTACCAACTGGAGAGAGCTACCGCAAATGCTGGAGTTCTGTCTGTCAAAAAATATCGCTTTATACTTCAATGTCGTTTTCACTCCTTTTGATCTTTCTCTTCGCGAACTTGGCGTCAAAGAATTGGAGGAGGTGATCACATTTCTCGAAAACTACTCGCTGCCGGAGGTCAAGGGAAATCCGCAGAGCCCGCGCAATCTCAGTATCAGCGCCTATAGCGATTTCGTGCTGCTACTGAGAGGATGGCTGAACGAAAAGAATCAGGAGAAAGCATCTATCGAGACATCAATAGCAGAAAGCAAAAATGTAGAATGGTCCCTTGAGGAGATCTCGGGTACCATAGACCAACTGATCGCATTAGAGCATCTCGGGTTTACCGAGAAGCAAAGGGAAATCCAAGGTCATCTCGCTGCCTTGTTTGTCAAGACACCGATTGGCTGGATACCGGATTCTCTTTTTTGTTTTATCCGGGCCAGCGACAGGCATCAGAAAAAAGAAACGGATGAACGGCTATATGATAAGCTCAAAAGCCTCTCCCTCCTGATTGAGGGTCACCCATACAGAGACAGTATCCTGAGCATGTCCTCACAGGCACCACCATTGGTATTCGCATCACTGATCGCCGAAAAGGATCNNTTTTTCAGCGCAGTTTGACGCTAGGCTGTAGGGACCCCAAACCTATGCTCAAATTCTGCTATCAGGTCATTGAGGCTCCGCGACTCTATCTGCTTATAAAATACATCAGCAGGCACATCCTTTACGATCTTATAAAACTCGATCTCCGGATTGCGCTCCTTGATCCGCTCAACGATCAGCTTCGTTTTTTCTATCGCATTCTGGAGGCGGTACTTCTTCTGCTCCTCGCCCTCATTGAAATTCGCATAAATAAAATCATGCAGTGCAGCCTCAAAAAACTGCTGCGCATCTCCCTCAAGCTCTATCGTGTTTTTCTGGCTCTCCCGTTCTTCTCTTTCCTGCGCTTCCTTGAGCCAGTTCTTGATCTGCACATTCACGAGATTCTTGTAGATCCCGATATTGTATGCGGATAGGGTAGCTCCTCTGGCTTCTTTGCCAAAGGTCGCGCTGCTCAATTGATCATATATCTTTGCCAGCTCCGCAGATGGCAGCGCCCAGATAGACCACTCTATGGGGCGCTGTATGGTATTGAACCAAATATTGATGTCATGCTTATTTGCAAAACGGATGAACTCCGGCATCTCATGCCAGTTATTTCTCATCGGGTTTACCATGAGGCACATGGTCCTGTTGTTTTCCCTCGCATACTGGCGGAAAAACAAAAAATGATCCATCACCCTGTCGAAATGCGCATTCACCCGGATGGCCTCGTAGATCTCAGGTGTCAAAGAGTCGAGTGAGAAATTAATATGGATGTTCAGTTTGTTCAGCCACTCCTTGACCTTATAGTTTACCACCGTCCCGTTTGTAGCTATTACGATTTTTAGTTTCGGATTTAGCCTCTCCACTTTCTCAAATATCTTGAAGACAGAGTTGATCAGAAAGGGTTCACCCCCATTGAATCGCAACTCCTTCAAATGCGGAATGAACTCCTCCAACTGCTCTACAAATTTATCATCATAAGGGCTTTTGATCGGGGGTAGCTTTTCTCTGTTTTTCCGGATAGCGGACGATAGTTCACCGATACACATTACGCATTCCAGATTGCAGGTGTTTGCGATCTCCAGCTCCATCATAGTGGGGTATTCCGCTATAGGATTTACATCATAGGCCTTGGCGAGTACCGATGTATAATTTCCTCCCTGCAGGTTTTTCAGACATACACTGCATCTGAAGGTGAGGTCATATTTCAGCAGACGGGAGCGGAGTGTCTGATATTTCTCCCCAAACCAGATACTACGGATGGACTTCTCCTTATACGAATCCGGGTCGATAAAAGTAAGCCAACAGGGAGCACAATCTCCATGCACATTGAAATACATATTGCTAAAAGGAGCATGGCAGATATAGTCTGTGTTCAGCTTTTCTCTGGAAGCATTATAGGCATTGATGTTTTCTGAGCTCAGAAACGGCCCCGATTTCTGCTTAGAGAAGTTTAATGATTTGAAAAAAATATTTTTTAGCCCCTTTATCATGTTGACCTTGCAAAAGAATTTCTTACTATGGTATAAATATACGACAAGTTGGAGGATTAAGAGATCTGAAGTGATACACGGCACTGCTTTTTCAGGTTTTCGACAGACAGGGACGAGATATTGTCTATGACCGTGTCAAATTTGGTTTGCATCATATAGCCACGCAGTACTTTTCTATCCTCTTCAGCAAAATCAGACAGTGTCTCATTGAGCTTTTCGAGGAGGGCAGCCTGATCCATTTTTGCAGACCACTCCGGGTGGCGACCATACTCCTCTGAGAGATATGTCAGTAGCTCCTGCTGGTCTCTCAGATAGATCTGAGGATTAACGGGAGCTCGATTTACAGGCTTATCGTCTGTAGCGACAGGAGGATTGGCATTAAATTCATAATCATGATATTTCTTCTCATCATGATTGGCAATATACCGATCCAGATAGTTTTTGAAATCCTCAAAACACTTATAGTTATGCCGCTCCTTGGAGCTGAGACGGGGCAGGGAGACCTTCTCCATGTAGGTTCTTATCTTTTTCAGTTCGTCTTTGGGCAGATCAGCTATGGAGAATTTGATTGGCCTCTCCAGATAACTAACATAGATGAATGCATTCACATCATTACACAAGTTAATCACCAGCGGCAGCTGCTCCCAATTGTCCTTTTGCACTGTGAAACTCAGGGACAGATGTTTCCCTTTCTGCGTACAGATCTTACTGAATCTGCGGATATTGTCGAGCAGTTTCTCGTAAACCACATTTTTTCTTATCCGTTCTACTTTCTCTTTGTCAAAGGCATCTATCGACACCGCAAGATCGAAATTTAGCTCCGTAACTATCTTTTCTATCTTACTGTTCCAATGGGTACCATTGGTAATGGTAAAGAGTTCAAGATTGGGATTAAGCTCTTTTACCTTGTCCCATATCTTATAGTAGATCGGTATCAGAAAGGGCTCGCCGCCATAAAATTTTGCCTCGCGCAAAAAAGGTATATACGCCGCTAGCTGATCTACGAATGCGTCATCATAAAGGTTATTCAGCGGTGGGAGTTTATCCCTATTTTTGCGAATGCTTGAGGATACTTCACCGCTACACATCTGGCATTCTAGATTGCACTCATTGCTCAGCTCAAACTCAAATACAGTGGGGAAAGAAGCCTCCGTATTCTGATAGTATTTATCAAAAACCAATGGCCGCAGATTAGAGAATTTTCCCTTTTCAAAAAAAAACTTACAATGCCTGCATCCATAGTCCAGGTCATTGTTATACATATATTCCCTCAGTTTTTTGGCTTCCTGGCCCTGCCAAATCTCATCTATGCTATTCTCCGGATATCTGCCCAGAAGCACATCGCGATTATATCCGCATACATGTACACTCCCATTGAATGAAAATGTAAGGCTGCTGAAAGGCAGATAGCAAAAGATTGGCTTGGCCCCATCAGGCCTAAATTTATTGTATTTCTTATACAACTTCTGATCAAGCGGATGAAAACCTTTCTCCACAGAATCATTATATTTTCTGTTTGCCTGAAAAGTAGTTTTGATGGCTTCAAAAAAATCAATCATTTTATAAGTATTTAGCCAAATCCAAAATAGCAATTTATTTGGGGAATACAGTTGTAAAAAAGTGGCTTGGAGAATTGCTGGCAGACCGGCAGCGGAGATATTCCTTGAAGCGCAGGTGCCTTTTAATGCCCAATACAAGATTTCTTGTATAAAACGAGATACAAGTTTAACTTAGCAATATATATTGCAAATATGAAAAGGGCGGAATTACGCGACGCGGTAGCCGAGCAAAGGCTCCTTCAGGACGGCTTTGTTTTGATCAAAAATTTCCTTTCTCAGAATGAGGTTGAGCCCCTATGCGCGCTTTACAAAAAACACCATGGTACGTCGAATGCGGACAAAGGCATGTGGAATAGCCTGTATGATGTGAGTGCAGAAGATGGTTTTGAAATCAGCCAGAAGATCCTGAGCGCCCTACAGTCCAAGCTGGAAGAGATCTTTGTGTCCTATCACGCACCTGTCGCGACCTTCATGTCAAAAAACTGCAACGAAAAAAGCACCTGCGATATACACCGTGATTTCTCCACGCAGGATGAAGCAGAATTCCAATATCGCAACATATGGATCCCGTTGGTCTCGACCAAACTCAACAACGGCGCCCTCTATGTGCTTAGAGGAAGCAACAATGTATTTGATTATGTTTTGCCGATGTTTGCGGAGTGGCCGTATAAGGATATGCAGAAAGAGCTCATAAATATGTCCGAAGTGATCTATGCTGATGCCGGCGACCTCATCATTTATCTGGACAAGACACTGCACGGCTCACTGGTCAACTACTCCACAGATTCTAGACCTGTGGTGCATTTCGGTGTCCTTCATCCTGACAATAAGCTTTGCTTTTACTATCTCGATCAGGATGCCAAAAAGGTAAAGGTATATCAGGTCCCATTTAAGTTCTTCTTCGAAAAAGATTTCGGCGATCAGGGGGATAAGTATCCTTTGGTCAGGGAGTTTGCTTATGCTCCTCCTCCTCTTAATATGGCGGATGTGAAGGCCCAGCTTAATATAGTGAGCAGTTAATTACAGATTGAATGTGTTTTATTAAAAATGAATTATGAGTGGTGACAACGACTTTGCGATTGAAATAAAAAACCTGACGAAGAAATACTTGTTAAAGCCCGATAATGCTACCGGTCATCCCCATAATGAAGATTTCTATGCCATAAAAGATGTCTCCTTTAATGTAAATAAGGGCGATGTGATAGGAATAATCGGAAGCAATGGCTCCGGCAAAAGCACCCTGCTGAAAATTCTAAGCAGAATCACAAAGCCAACTAAAGGCGAAGCTACCTTTTATGGTACGGTATCCTCGATCTTAGATATAGGTACTAATTTTCATCCCGATCTGACTGGCAGGGAAAATGTGTCTATGCACCTGCATCTGGCCGGTATACCAAAAAAGGATTTTAATACCCGTCAGCAAGAGATACAGAACTTCAGTGAGATCGACGATTTCTTTGATCAGCCTGTCAAAGTATATAGTAGCGGGATGTTTTTACGACTTGCTTTCTCTGTGGCTTTTCATTTGTCTTCGGATATCCTCTTGCTGGACGAGGTGCTTTCTGTGGGCGATGAAGGCTTTCGTCTGAAATGTCAGGAAATGCTCAAAGAGCTGACCAATCGGGATAAGACGATCCTCTTCGTATCACATAGCAGGACCGAAGTGCTCGAGTTAAGCTCCAAATGTCTCTGGCTGGACAAAGGACAAGTGAAGAGATTTGACAATCCAGCCAATGTCCTGAGTGAGTATTTCTTTATGCACAGGGAGAATTTCGATCAGAAAAAACTGGTGATTGAAACCGATCAGCATGCGCATCCGGCACACAGTAGTGAGAAAAACGGAACTGTCGATATCACCTGGGAGGAGCAGGACGCTCCCGGCAATGAGATCCTCTCCATCCGAGAGCTATCAGTAACCGCTGGAAATGAAGAAAGTATTCTTTATAATACCGAGCCCGTACATATTAAGTTTACTGTAAACAAGAAAAAAAGCGGGATCCATATAGGTGCATTCTTCTTTCTACAGGATGTTTTTTATCAGCCTGTTTTGGTTGGCCATTTTTTGAATAACACTATTAATAATGACTTTAGCGGGCTATTAAAAGAACAATCTGGTATCTTTGAGATCAAATGCACGATCCCGCCAAACTTTTTGATGCCAGGCAAATATTATTTGTTCCCGCGTTTTGGAATGGAGGAAGAGGAGTGGAACATCACTTCAAAAGAAGTTTTTCGTTTTTCGGAGAAACTGAATTTCACCATACACCCGAAACCGAATTTCGTAGATCTGATCGGAGATATCAGTAAGGGATCTGTT